>NZ_CP059204.1:285000-511065 GCF_014251975.1 Blattabacterium cuenoti | reverse complement strand
AAAATTATAAAATTTAAAATTGAATAAAATTATTTTAATAATTATTTTAATATTAAAAATAATAGTAATTAACAAATAATAATTATAATAAATTATTGATTTTTATTATTAACAGTAATTTTAATTTTTTCATGAAAATATCAATTATAATTTTTCATATTCAAGAATTTTATAAATTTTTTAATAATGTTTTAAATTGGAAAATATGGCTATTCAGTCTCATTACAATAATCATTAAGATTATATGTTTAATTTTATTTTGCAAAATTATAGAATTAACTTTAAAAAAAAGTGTTCGATTCGTAATAAAAAATATTCTTGGTGGGATAAATTGTATTTATATACTATATAAAAATAGAGTTTTTGATAGTATAATAATTTTTTTTACATTATTTATTGGTTTTGTATTATTTAAAATATTTTTTTATAATTATAATGTAAATTTTATTTTTTTTGAAAAAATATTTAATATTTTATTAGTAGTAATACTATTTAAATTTTTAACTAGGGTTATCAATTCTATTATGAAGATAACAATAAATGCGATTAAAGATGATCACAAAACAATAGCAGTACATTCATTTTTTCAATTATTAAAAGTAATATCAATAATATTTTGCATATTAATAGTAATAGCTATTTTAACTAAATATGATTTATTTACAATATTAACTAGTTTAGGTGCTATTACAGCGGTAGTAATATTAGTTTTTAAAGATATAATTTTAGGATTTGTTTCAGGAATTCAAATGGCTTCTAATAAAATGATAAAAGTAGGAGATTGGATTGGAATTCCAAAATATAAAATAGAGGGTACTGTAATTGAAATTAATCTTGTTTCTTCAAAGTTAGAAAATTTTGATAAAACTGTTACTCATTTGCCAACTTATGATTTGATTTCTAATGCTATAGTGAACTTTGAACAAATGCGTAAAAAAAATTTAAGACGTATTAAAAAATCTATATTATTTAATATACAATCATTTTCTTTTTGTGAAAAAAAAGAACTAAAAAAATTTAAAACTTTTTTTTTAATAAAACATTATATTGAAAAAAAACAAAAGAAAAATGAATTAAATAAATTTATTAAAGATAAAAAATTTACTAATATTGAATTATTTCGTCAATATGCATTAGAATATCTAATTAATCATTCTCAAATATCAAAATCAGAGACCTTAATGGTAAGGTATTTAGATATAAAACCATATGGGTTACCTATAGAATTATATTGTTTTACAAAAACTTCTGAATCATCTATATATGAAAATATAAAATCAAATATTTTAGACCATTTATTAACGATTTCAAAAGAATTTAATTTAGAGATTACATATACTACAACATATACGAAGTTATTATAAAATTAATTATTTTCTTGTATTAATTAGTATATAAATTTTTATTTTAATTTATTTTAAATGATGAATAATTTACTATATATTCATAATTTTAAATTAAACAATATAATTTAAAATTAAATGAATAATATATTGTATTCTAATATATTAGGTAAACATAATAAAATTAATATATTAATTTTTCATGGTTTATTTGGAAATGGTAGTAATTGGATATCTATTGCTAATAAAATGTCTAAATATTACAAAATACATTTGTTAGATATAAGGAATCATGGGTTAAGTTTTTACTCTAACAACATGAATTATGATTTAATGGCAATTGATATAATTAATTATATTAAATATTATAAAATATATAAGCCTATATTAATTGGACATTCTATTGGAGGTAAGTTGGTAATGAATTTTTCTATTAAATACCCTATGATACCATATAAAATAATAATTGTAGATATAGCACCTAAAAAATATCATAATATAATAAATATTATTCCAATTTTAAAAAAAGTTAATTTCAACATAATTAAATCTAGAAATGATCTAAACAATTTTTTAAAACCATTAATTAATGATATTAGAATAATATTTTTTATTTCTAAATGCACAAAAAAAAATTCAGGAGGGAAATTACGTTTTTTATTTAATTTAAATGCTATTGAAAAAAATTATAATTATTTAATAAATGCTAAAATAACATTAGGTAAATATAATGGGCCTTCTTTATTTTTAAAAGGAGAAAAATCAGACTATTTAGTATTAGAAGATTTTATTATTATAAAAAAAATATTTCCAAAATCAAAAATATTAACTATAAAAAAATCAGATCATTGGATACATATAGACAATCCAACAGATTTTTATAAAGAAATATGTATTTTTCTAAAAAAAAAATAAATATTATAATAAAGTTATGATTTTTGATTTTGATAAAATTCAAAAATTTTATTCTAATTTTAGATGTAAACTTGATAAAGTTAGATCATTTATAAATCATCCAATGACTTATTCAGAAAAAATTTTGTATAGTCATATTTTTGATTTAAAAGAATTAAAATACAAAAAAAAAAATAATGATAATTTTATAAATTATTTTATAGATCGTATTGCTATGCAGGATGCTACAGCTCAAATGAGCTTGTTGCAATTTATGCAAACTAAAAAAAATAATTCACTTGTCCCTACTACAATTCATTGTGATCACCTTATATATGCTAAAGATGGTTATAAAATAGATTTAAAAAATTCTATAAAAGAAAATAAGGAAATATATGATTTTTTAAAATCAGCATCTAATAAATATGGAATAGGATTTTGGAGTCCTGGTTCTGGTATTATTCATCAAATAATATTAGAAAATTATGCATTTCCGGGAGGTATGATGGTTGGAACTGATTCACATACCCCTAATGCAGGAGGTATTGGTATGTTAGCAATAGGAGTAGGTGGTTCTGAAGCAGCCGAAATTATGTCTGGATATCCTTTTGAATTAAAATCTCAAAAAATTTTTGGAGTTTGTTTAAAAGGAAAAATAAATGGGTGGACAGCACCAAAAGATATAATATTAAAATTATCTGGAATTATTGGTGTTATGGGTGCAAAAAATTCAATAATTGAATATTTTGGAGATGGTACAAAAAATATTTCTTGTACAGGAAAGGCAACTATATGCAATATGGGTGCTGAATTAGGTGCAACTTCATCTATATTTCCATATGATGATCAAATAAAACATTATTTATACGATAATGGTAGAAATAAAATAAATAATATTATAGTATCAAATAATATAAAAAAATTATTACAAGCAGATAATGAAATATATCAAAATCCACAAAATTACTATGATAATGTTATAGAAATAGATTTATCTACTTTAGAACCTTACATAAATGGACCATTTTCTCCAGATAAAGCGACACCTATATCTAATATGAAGAAAAAAATAATAAAAAATAATTGGCCAAAAAAAATAGAAGTTGGTTTGGTAGGTTCATGTACTAATTCTTCTTATGAAGATTTATCAAAATCTATATCAATTATTAAACAAGCAAACAAAAAAAATTTAGAAATGAATTCTAAATATATAGTTACTCCTGGTTCTAAAAGAATATCTTTTTTATTAAATAAAATGAATTTTATAAATTGTTTTAAAAATGTTGGAGCAACTATATTTTCTAATGCTTGTGGTCCTTGTATAGGACAATGGGACAGAAATATTGAAAAATACAAAAAAAATACTATTATTCATTCTTTTAATAGAAATTTTTCATCAAGAAATGATGGTAATCCAAATACATATGCTTTTATTGCTTCTCCAGAAATAGTTACCGCTTTATCTTTTTCTGGAGATTTATCATTTGATCCAAGAAAAGATTATTTAAAAAATAAGTTAGGTAAATATGTAAAATTTGAAGAACCTACATCATCTAATTTTAATAAATCAAAAAATTTTAAATGTATAGGATATATAAAACCTTTAGGTCCATCAAAAAATATAAAAGTAAAAATAAATAAAAATTCAAAACGTATTCAAATTCTAGAACCTTTCACATCATGGGACGGAGAAAATATATATAACGTTAGACTATTAATTAAAACAAAAGGAAAATGTACTACTGATCATATATCTATGGCTGGTCCATGGTTGAAATATAGAGGACATTTAGAAGCTATATCCGAAAATTTATTAATTAGAGCAATTAACTTTTTTAACAATAAAGCTAATAAAGTAAAAAATATATTTAAAAATGAATATGTAACTGTACCAGAAATGGCGAAATTTTATAAATGTAAAAAAATTCCAACATTAATAGTTGGAGAAGAAAATTACGGAGAAGGATCTTCTAGAGAACATGCAGCTATGGAGCCACGTTTTTTAGGAGTAAAAGTAGTACTTGTTAAATCTTTTTCTAGAATACACGAAACTAATTTGAAGAAACAAGGTATATTATCTTTAACATTTGACAATCCAGAAGATTATAATAAAATTCAAGAAAAAGATTTACTTAATTTTTATATAAAAAAATTTAGTACCAATAAAAATATAAAAGTAGATATAATACATAATAATGGAAAAATAGAAAGAATTATAACTAAACATACTTATAATTACACACAAATTAAATGGTTTAAATTTGGATCTTCTTTAAATTTTATTAGAAATAAATAATTAAATGTATTATTTTAACATTTTTTAAAATTTATTATAAATATAACATACTGTATTATAGTATATTACATATTATATATATAATTTTAATAATTATAAAATATTATCTATGGAATAGTTTTAGGTGTTATCACCTTATTTAAAAATTATGATATTTATTGATAATGTATTTTATATTTCTTGGAGCCCTATTTACAGAATATGTTTATTGAACGGATTATATATATATATTTATAGTTTAATGTTTATAATTTCTTTTGTTACAGGATGGGAAATAATAAGATATATGTATAAAAGTGATGGAATAGATGTAGAGTTTTTACATCCTTTGTTAAGATATACTTTTTTTGGTACACTTTTAGGAGCAAGATTAGGTGAAATTATTTTTTATGATTTTTCATATTTTTCAAATCACTTAATAGAGGCAGTATTGCCTATTAAAGAAAATAATAATTATTGTTTATTTGGATTAATAGATGGATATAAATTTGTTGGATATCAGGGTCTATCTAGTCATGGTGCTGCTATAGGTATCCTTTTATCTAATTTTTTATATAATAAAAAATTTATAAAAGAAAAATCTTTTATTTGGATATGTGATAGATTATGTATACCAACAATATTATCTGCATCTTTAATAAGAATTGGAAATTTTTTTAATTCTGAAATAATTGGTAGACCATGTAATTTTTTTTGGTGTGTAAGATTTTTACAAATGAATTCAAAACATGGTAACAAAATGATACCTAGACATCCTACACAAATATATGAATCTATAATATATTTTTCTATTTTTATGTTACTTTTTTATACTTATCATAAAAATAAAAAAAAAAATCATGAAGGATTATTAACAGGGATGTTTTTTTCTTTTTCATGGGTTTCTCGTTTTTTATTAGAATTTCTTAAAGAACCACAAGAAAATGAATTTATAAATTTTTTTAAATTAAATACTGGACAATTGTTAAGTATACCATTTATTATATTTGGTATTTTATTAATTTTTTTATCAAAAAAAAAAGATAATTATATTAAAATATAATTATGATTTTATTATATTTATTTTATATTTAAAAAAAAAAATAATAATATGGTATTTATATCTGAAACTGCTAAAAATAAATTAATTTCTATTATGAAAAAAGAAGGAATTTATAAAAATATATCTTTCATAAGATTTGGAGTTAAAAATAGTGGATGTTCTGGAATGTCTTATCAATTAACTTTTGAAAAAGAAAAAAATGAAGAAGATAATTTATTTAAAGATAAAAATATTATGATTTTAATAGATAAAGACAGTATGCCTTACTTAAAAGGAACAATTTTAAAATATTCTGATGGATTAAACGGTAAAGGTTTTTATTTTAAAAATCCAAATTCTAAACATACTTGTGGATGTGGTAAAAGTTTTTCTTTTTAAATAATAATGAAAAAAAAAAAAGATAAAAAATTAGAATATTTAAAAAATTATGAATATAAATATGGATTTAATACAGATATTAAATCTTATAAAATAAATAAAGGGATAAATAAAAATATTATTTGTAAAATTTCAGAAAAAAATAATGAACCTAAATGGATGTTAAAATGGAGATTAGAAGCCTTTCATATATGGGAAAAAATGTCTCCACCAAAATGGGCTAATATACATTATGTAACCCCTGATTTTCAAAAAATATGTTATTATTCTTCTCCTGTTAATTTTAATAAAAAAAAAAATTTTAATGAAATAGATCCAAAAATTATAAAAACTTTTGAAAAATTAGGTATTAATATAAAAGAAGATAAAAGTAAATTAAAAAAAATATCAACAGATTTTATTTTAGATTCTATATCTTTAGGAACTACTTTTAAAGACAGTTTAAAAAAAAAAGGTATTATATTTTGCTCTATTAATGAGGCAATTAATAAATATCCAGATATAATTAAAAAATATTTAGGTACAGTAGTATCAAGAACAGATAATTTTTATGCTGCTTTAAATTCTGCTGTATTTTCAGATGGATCCTTTTGTTATATACCTAAAGGTATAATTTGTCCTATGGAACTTTCTACATATTTTAGAATAAATGAAAGTGGAATTGGTCAATTTGAAAGAACTTTAATTATTGCCGATAAAAATTCTAAAGTTAGTTATTTAGAAGGATGTACTGCACCACAAAGAAAAGAAAATCAATTACATGCTGCAGTGGTAGAAATTGTAGCTTTAGAAAATTCTAATGTTAAATATTCAACTGTACAAAATTGGTATCCAGGAGATAAAAATGGGGTAGGAGGTATTTTAAATTTTGTAACTAAACGTGGATTATGTGAAAAACAAGCAAAAATATCTTGGATCCAAGTTGAAACAGGATCTTCAATAACTTGGAAATATCCATCATGTATTTTAAAAGGAGATTTTTCTATAGGTGAATTTTATTCATTATCTATAACTAAAAATTTTCAACAAGCTGATACAGGTACTAAAATGATACATATAGGAAATTATACAAAAAGCACAATAATATCAAAAGGTATTTCATGTGGTAATGCACAAAATAATTATAGAGGATTAGTAAAAATATTATCAAAATCAAAAAATTCTAGAAATTTTTCTCAATGTGATTCTTTGCTTATTGGAAATAAATGCTGTGCAAATACTTTTCCATATGTTAGTGTAAGTAATTCAAGTTCTCAGGTAGAACATGAAGCTACTACATCTAAAATAGGTAAAGATCAAATTTTTTATTGTAATCAAAGAGGTATTGATATAGATAAAGCAATATCTTTAATTATTAATGGATTTAGTAATGAAGTATTAAAAAAATTACCAATGGAATTTGCAGTAGAAGCTCAAAAATTATTGGAAATATCTTTAGAAGGATCTGTTGGATAAATAATTATAAATATATGTTATTAAAAATAACTAATTTACATGCTAATTCAAAAAACGGCAAAGAAATACTTAAGGGAATAAATTTAAATATTAAAGTTGGAGAAATACACGTAATAATGGGGCCTAACGCTTCTGGAAAAAGTACTTTAGCATCTGTAATAGCTGGAAAACAAGATTATAATATTATAAAAGGAAATATATTATTTTTAAATAAAAATATTATTAATTTTTCTCCAGATATACGTTCCCATTTAGGAATATTTTTAACTTTTCAAAATCCCACAGAAATTCCTGGTTTATCAATTATTAATTTTGTTAAAAATTCTATTAATTCAATACGTAAAGCAAAAAATCTTCAACAAATTTCTTCAAGAGAAATTTTATTAAAAGCAAGAAAAATATCTTCTCTATTAAATATTGAAAAAAAATTTATATATAGATTTTTAAATGATGGATTCTCAGGAGGAGAAAAAAAACTTAATGAAATATTTCAAATGATGATGTTAAACCCAATTTTTACTATTTTAGATGAAATAGATTCTGGATTAGATATTGATGCTCTTAGAACAGTATCTAGAGTTATTAATTCATTTATAAATAAAAAAAAAAATTCTATTTTAATAATTACTCATTATAGAAGATTATTAGATTATTTAAATTCAGATTTCATTATACATATTCTTTATAATGGTAAAATTATAAAGTCTGGAACAAAACAGTTAGTTGATGTCATAGAAAAAGAAGGATATGATTGGATTAAAAAAAATAATAAATAATTTTTAAAATGTTAAAGTACGAAATTGATACTTTAATATCAAAAATTAATTTAATTAATAATAAATTATGTTTTTCTTATTTAATAAAAAAACATATAAAATTTTTTCTAAAAAATAGATATAATTCATTTTTTAAAGAAACAATAGGTAGTATATATTTTAATTATATTTTAAAAGAAAAATATAAAATTTTATATAATAATTCAAAGTTATATGCAACAAATAATAAAATATATAATACAATAGATAAATGTCAAATAATGGACAGTTATTTATTTGTATTTGTTAACGGGAAATATTATAAAAAATTTTCTAAATTTGAAGATATAAGTAATTTTAGTTTTTCAGAAATTAATACAAAAACAGAAGATAAAATACTAAATACAACAAATAAATTTGATAAATTTATTAATATTTACAAATACAATACATTTTATAGTATAAATATAATTTTATCAAAAGAAGGAGTATATATTAAAATACCTAATAATATTATACTAAAAAAACCAATAGAAATATTGCATATTTTAACAGATATTAAATTCTATAATAAAATAATGTTAAATTATAGAAATTTAATTTTAGTAGGAAAAAATTCACATGTTAAAATTATTGAACATTATAAATATATTGGGGAAAATACATCTTTTATAGTTAACTTGTCAAATAGTATTTATTCTAATAATGATAGTAATGTTAAATATTATAAAATTCAAGATAACGATGAAAATGTGTTATTATTGGATAGTACTTTTTTAAAACATAAACAAAATAGTACATGTACAGTTTATACTTTTTCTTTATGTGGAAAATCTATAAAAAATAATCTAAATATTTTTTCACTTGGAAAAGGAACATATTCTTATTTATATGGTATTTCTATTTTATCAGAAAATAAATTTGTTAGTAATCATACTGTAATCAACCATTTATATTCAAATTCTAATAGTTATCAATTGTATAAAAATATTCTATTTAATAAATCTAAGTGTATTTTTAACGGTAAAATAATTATTAATAAATTTATTAAAAGAATAAATTCTTTTCAAAAAAATAATAATATTCTTTTTTCTAAGGAATCTAATATTTATTCTAAACCACAACTAGAAATATCATCAAAAGATGTTAAATGTTCACATGGTTGTACTGTAGGTAATATACAGGATTCTGAAATGTTTTATTTGCAATCTAGAGGAATTTCCAGAAAAGAAAGTAAAATACTATTATTATTATCTTTTTTAGAAGAATTAATAAGATTTATTAATTTTTTTGAAATACAAATATTAATACAAAAAAAAATAAATAAAAAATTAGATAAATTTTTATAAAAATATATAATGTTTTCAAAAAAAGAAATAAACATAATTAGAGATAAATTCCCAATTTTAAAAGAAAAAGTTTATTCTAATAAATTAGTGTATGTTGATAACGCTGCTACTACACAAAAACCAATACAAGTAATTAATGCATCAAAATATTTTTATTCTAAAGTAAATTCTAATATCCATAGAGGAGTTTATTATCTTAGTCAAAAATCTACTACATTTGTAGAAAATACTAGAAAAAAACTTAAGAAGTTTATTAATGCTAAATATTCTTCAGAAATATTATTTACAAAGGGAACTACAGAATCTATTAATTTAATAGCTACTAGTTTAAGTAATGTAATACAAAAAGGAGATGAGATAATAATTTCATATTTAGAGCATCATTCTAATATAGTTCCATGGCAAATACTTTGTAAAAATAAAAATGCTATTTTAAAAATTATTCCTATAAAAAAAGATGGATTTTTAGATTTGGAAAAATTTGAAAATTTAATTTCAAAAAAAACAAAAATAGTATCTATTAGTCATATATCTAATGTATTAGGTATAGTTAATCCTATTAAATACATTGTTAAAATATCTCATTCATATGGATCAATGGTTTTAGTTGATGGAGCACAAGCCTCTTCTGATTTATGTTTAAACGTTCAAGATTTGGATGTAGATTTTTATACTTTTTCTGCACATAAAATGTATGGTCCTACTGGAATAGGGATGTTATATGGGAAAAAAGAAATTTTAAATAATCTTTATCCTTATCAATTTGGTGGAGAAATGATAAAAGAAGTTAGTTTTAAAAAAACTACATATTCAGATTTACCGTTTAAATTTGAAGCAGGAACACCAAATATAGAGGGTATTTTTGTTTGGGGAGAAGCATTAAATTTTATAGAAGATATAGGACTATTAAAAATACAGATTTATAAAAAAAATTTGATAAAATATGCACTTAAAAAATTAAGTTATATAAAAGAAATTAAATTTTATGGTTGTAAAATAACTGATTTTTCAAAAAAATCTAGTATTATATCTTTTAATTTAAAAAATAAACATTGTTTTGATATTGGTTGTATTTTGGATAAATTAGGTATTTCTGTACGTACAGGCAGTATGTGTGCGCAACCATTAATGAACTTTTTTAAAGTCACTGGAATGGTAAGGTTAAGTTTTTCCATATATAATACATTTGAAGAAATAGATTATATATTTGAAAGCTTGTTAAAAGTAAGAAAAATTTTAAAGTAAAAATTATGATATCTTATGCTATAGTTGATATAAAAGGTATGCAATTTAAATTAATTCAAAATAAATATGTATATGTACCACGTATATCAATAAAAAAAGAAGAAAAAATATTTTTGGATAAAGTATCTTTATTTGTTGTTGATGAAAAAAAAATTTTTATAGGTACACCTTATTTAAAAAATATTATCGTACATATAAAGATTTTAGAACATTTAAAAGGTAAAAAAATTATTATTTTTAAGAAAAAAAGGAGAAAGGGATATAAAAAAAAAAATGGTTTTAGATCACTCTTATCAAAAATACAAGTAATTTCTTTTGTAGAAAAAAATAAAAAAAATGGCACATAAAAAGGGATCAGGTAGTTCAAGAAATGGTAGAGATTCTTCTGGAAGGAGATTAGGTATTAAAATATATGGAAATCAATATGCAAATTCTGGTAATATAATAGTACGTCAAAGAGGGACTAAATTTTTTCCAGGACAAAATGTTGGTATTGGTAAAGATCATACTTTGTATTCTTTAAAAAATGGATTTGTATTTTTTAAAAAAATAAAAAAAAATAAATCTATTGTTTTTGTTAAATAAATGACTGGATAGTTCAATTAGGATAGAACAATAGTTTCCTAAACTATAAGCTATGGGTTCGAATCCCATTCCAGTTTCAAATAGTAAAAAATATGGTCCCAGCTGGATTTGAACCAGCGACCCCCTGATTATGAGTCAGATGCTCTAACCAAACTGAGCTATGGGACCTAATATTAATGCAATTTAAAATGAATTTTATTAAAAACGAAAAATTATCTTCAATATTTTTCATTGAACTATCAGAAATATTAAATGAAGAAGTAAGAAATATTTGTATTACTAACAAATTGGTAACATTAGTTAAAATATACTTATATTCAGATTTTAAATTAATAAAAGCCTATATTAAAATATATCCAACCATAGATAAAGAATTAATTAAATATTTTAGTTATAAAGCAAAGTTTTTTAGAAAAATTTTATATAATAGATTAAGATATAGAGTAAAAATAATACCTAAGTTAAGTTTTTATTACTATAATAATTAATTTATAAATAATATTTTTTTAATGGGACAGATGTTTCTACATTATAAAATATTTCTTTTGCTTCTTTTTTAAATAACTCAATATTAGTGAATCTATTTGAATAATGCCCTAATAATAATTTTTTAACATTTGCTTTTTTCGCTATATATGCAGCTTGATAAGCTGTTGAATGCCCAGTTTTTATAGCTTTTTCTTCTTCAGATTTTAAAAAAGTAGATTCATGATATAATAAGTCAACATTTTTTATATATTTTACAATAGGAATATGAAAAGACGTATCAGAACAAAAAGCATAAGATAATATTTTAGGAGGATCAAACGTTAATTTTGAATTAGGGATGATTTTACCATTATTTGTTTTAAAATCTAGTCCTAATTTTATAGATTTATAATCTTTTATTTTAATAGATGAAATTTTCTTTATTTCTTCTATGTTTAGCTTCCTATTGCTTGGTTTTTCTTTAAATATAAAGCCATTAGTATAAATTCTATGATTTAAAGGGATAGAATATACTTCTATTTTATCATTATCTATTATTTTTTCTAGTTCTTGAGAAGATAATTCTATATAATATATATAATATTTTAATTTAGTGTAAGACAATTTGAAATGAATATTTATAATTTCTTTTAAACCTTTTGGTGCATAAATAGTAATAGATTTTTCTCTACCTAATAAATGAAAAGTAGATAAAAGGCCTATCAATCCAAAATAATGATCTCCATGTAAATGAGAAATAAAAATATTAATTATTTTATTAAATTTTATTTTAGATTTTCTAATTTGTACCTGTGTTCCCTCTCCACAGTCTATAAGGTTATAAAATCCTTTTATTTCTAATATTTGTGCTGTTGGATAAAATTTTTCTGTAGGTATTGAAGAATGACATCCTAAAATTGTTAATGAAGGTTTTTTCATTAAAAAAATATTATATATTTTTTATATTGTTATTTTTTTTTATTTTTAAAAGGATATAAGATCCAATAATTAATAATAAAATACTAATTATAAATGGATATAAGTAGTTAAAAATATTGTCTTCTAAAAAAATATTATTTCTATTCTTTTTTATAAAAATAAAAATACTAATAATAGCTAATAAATTATTCATTATGTGTAATAATATACAATCTATAATAGAATTAGTTATAACATATGTAAATCCTATAAATGATCCTATTATTAGCCCACCTATTAATTGCCATGGATTCATGTGAGTTAATCCAAATAAAAATGATGAAAATATTACCGCTTTTATTGGATTTATATTATTTTTTAACATTCCATTTAAAATAATCCCCCTAAAAAAAACTTCTTCGCAAATAGGCGCTAATAAAACTGTTGTAGAAAAAAATGGAATAGGATTTTTAATTTCTTCTTTTAAAAACTTATCTACTTCTTTATACATTTTTCCTAATATTGGCCCATTTCTAGGAATAATTGAAGATATATATTCATTTACTATTATAATTGACAACATCATTAAAAAAATTATTATATAAATATACCATGGGGAGAATTTATAAGATATATTTATAAATAATTTTTTTTTTTTTGCTTGATAAGATATCAACATAAACAAAAAAATAAAAGGTATTGTATATGATATTGAAAATATAATTCCATCTGAAAGATTAAATAAATATAATATTTTTCTAAATATTATATTAAAAAAATTTAAAGTAATAAATACAACTACCAATAAAACAGATTCTATATAATTTATTTTAAAATAATTCTTAGTATTCATATTAAAAAAAATTCTTATTTTTCGGTTATTTTATTTTTTTAAAGTGTTAATTAATATATTTATTTTAAATAAATCTCCAATTAAGTAATATAAACCAATTTTTTAATAAAAACTAAATTTATATAATATGCTAGATATTAAATCAACATTAAAAAATTATAATTTTTTTAAAGACAAAAATATTAGTAATTCTAAAATTTTTAGATATATTGAATTAAAAAATATTTTAAAAAATTATAGAGATATATTAAATATTGAATTGGTTGGATATTCAATAGAAAAAAAAAAAATTTTAAAGATAAAATGGGGTGTAGGTAGAAAAAAAATATTTATTATATCTCAAATGCATGGTAATGAAACTACTGGGACCAAAGCCGTATTTGATTTATTTAGTTTTTTAAAAAAAAGAGAAAATATAAAAATAGCAGATATATTTTTTAGAAATTTAACTATTTTTTTTATTCCAATGTTAAATCCAGATGGATCTGAATATTTCCAAAGAAGAAATTCAATAAATATAGACTTAAATAGAGATACTATCAGCTTACAATCTCCAGAAATAAAAATATTAATTAAAGAAATTAAAAAACATAAACCTAATATAATATTTAATTTACATGATCAAAGAACCATATATAATGTTGGTAAAAAAAAATTTAATCCTGCTATATTATCATTTTTGTCTCCATCTATATCAAACAAAAAAACAGATATTAATTATGCTAAAAAAATATCTATGAATCTTATATATAATATATATAAAAATATTAAAAGTATATTACCATATAATATTGGCTCAATAGGGAGATATTCTTCTGAATATATACCCACTGCTATTGGTGATTATTTACAAATACATGGATATCCATGTATTTTAATAGAATCTGGGAATTATCCTGGAGATATAAAAAAAACAATAGTTAGAAAATATAGTTTTTTATCTATTTTATTTGGAGTATTTTCTATATATAAAGAAAATATTTTTATAAAAAAAAATTATATGAATTATTTTTATATCAAAAAAAATAGAAAAATTTTATTAGATAGAATTTATAGAAAAGTAAAAATAAAAAAAAATAATTCTAAATTTTTTGTAGATATAGGTTTGATGTATATAGAAAAATTCAACTTTTTAAATGAAAAAATAGAATATTATTTTAGGATAGTAGATATTGGTGATTTATCAATGTTTTTTTCTTATGAAGAAATAATATCTGTAGGTAAAGAATATCATGGTAATAATGGAGAAACTTTCCCAAAAATTGGTGATATAAAAAATTTCAAAATTTGTTAATAAAAAATATTTTATTATTTTTTTTTATACACATTAACTGTTAAATATTTTCTTCCTTTTCTTCTCCTTCTCAAAATTACCGCTCTTCCACTTTTTGTTTTCATACGTCTCATAAATCCATGTATATTAATTCTTTTTATATTGGATCTCTTATATTTTCTTATCATATTTATTTTTTTTTTATTATTAAATCTGTTTTAATATAACTAATATCAAAATACCAATAAAAAATCCCATAAAAAAAAAAATTAATCTTTTCGCAAAATTCATTATCTTAATATACATAATTGTTTGAGAAACAAAAAACTATTTTTGCATATTATTTTGCATACATAGAAGAATAGAATAATATACTAACAATTTATATTTTCTACTATAAAAAATACTTAAAAAAATGTATTAATGTTTTTTTATATAATTTTATTTTAAAATGGTTTATTTTTTTAAAATTGATAGATTTTACAAATAAAAAATAAAAATTAAAAATTTTTTTTATAATTTTTATTAATAAGTATTATTATAATTTTTAATATATTATCCAAATTATTATACAATTAATAGATTTTTTATATATAAAAAAATAAAAAAATTGAAAAAATCATTAATTAGATATGTACAAAAATATACTTGATATAAATAATATAATGGATATATTACCACATAAACCTCCATTTTTATTAGTTGATAAAATTATAGAAATATCGGATTACTATATAACTGGTATTAAAAATATTACTATTAATGAATATTTTTTTATAGGTCATTTTCCTAATGAACCAATTATGCCAGGAGTACTACAAATAGAAGCACTAGCACAAGTAGGTGCAATATTAATTTTAAGTAAATTTAAAAATCCTAAAATATATTCTACGTATTTTTTACGAATAAATAAGGCAAAATTTAAAAGAAAAATTATTCCTGGAGATGTAATTATATTAAAAGTTTATTTTTTGGATAAAATGAAAAGAGATGTTGTTAGTATGAAAGGGTTAGGATATGTAGGAAAAGAATTAGCATTTGAAGCAGAAATAATAGCAAAAATTACAAAAAACAATTTTATACAAAATTATAGTTAAAAAAATGAGTATTTTAATTACAAAAAATGTAAAAGTTATTGTACAAGGATTAACTGGAAAAGAAGGGATGTTTCATACTCAACAGATGATTAATTATGGGACTAATATTGTAGGAGGTGTAACACCAGGGAAAGGAGATAGTATATGTTTAGGGATACCAATATTCAATACTGTTAAGGAAGCTATATATAAAACAGGAGCAACTGTTAGTGTTATTTTTGTTCCTTTTAATTTCGCTTCTGATGCTATATTAGAATCTATATATATGAATGTTAAACTTATTGTTTGTATTACAGAAGGCATTCCTATATCAGATATGGTAAAAATAAAATATTTTATAAAAAATATGAAAAAATCTAATTTAATTGGGCCTAATTGTCCTGGTATTATTTCTCCAGAAAAATCTAAAGTTGGTATTATGCCAAATTCTATTTTTAAAAAAAGCGGAAATGTTGGAATTATATCTAGATCAGGAACTTTAACTTATGAGGCAGCTGATCAAATTATTAAAATGGGATATGGTATCTCTACAGCAGTTGGAATAGGTGGTGATACAATTATAGGAATGAGTATAATAGATATATTAAATCTTTTTTTCTCAGATATACAAACAAAATGTATTGTTATTATAGGAGAAATAGGAGGTAGATTAGAAATTGATGCTGTAGAATGGATAAAAAAACAAAATAAAAAAAAACCTATAATAGGATTTATAGCAGGGCAAACAGCGCCTAAAGGTAAAACTATGGGGCATGCAGGGGCAATTATAGGGAAAAAAATAGAAACCGCTCAAGAAAAAATGAAAATAATGTATGAAAATAACATATATGTAGTTAATTCAATAGAATATATTGGTTTAACAGTACATAAAATATTAAATAATATTGAATAAATATAAATTTTTGATAATAGGATTAGGTAATCCTGGAATTATTTATGAAAAAACTAGACATAATTTTGGATTTTTATTATTGAATAAAATATCCAAAAAATATTTTACTCCGTTTTATAAAAAAAAATTAGGAGATATTTGTAAAATAACTTATAAAAAAAATTTAATTTTTCTTTTAAAACCTACAACTTACATTAATTGTAGTGGAATATCTGTAAAATATTGGATTAATAAAGAAAAAATATTTTTAAAAAATATTCTTGTAATATCTGATGATTTAAACTTAAAATTTGGTATTTTACGTTTAAAAAGTAAAGGTAGTAGTGGTGGACACAATGGATTAAAAAGTATTGAAAAGGAAATAAAAACATCTAATTATCCAAGACTTCGTTTTGGAATTAAAAATAATCTTTTTATGAAAAAAAATAAAAATTATAATGATTACGTATTAAATAATTGGGATAAAAAAGAAATTAAATATTTATCAATTTTTTTTGAAAAAAGTGTAAAAATAATATTATCATTTATTGAATATGGTATTAACAAAACAATGAATAATTTTAATTAAAAATATTTTTTATAACATTGTATATTTATTATAACCTTGTAGTTTAATTGGATTAGAATATAGGATTCCGATTCCTATGGTATGGGTTCAAATCCCTTCAAGGTTATGTTTATTTTACTTTTTTATTATACATAATACTTTTATGATTCATTATATTCGAAATTTTTGCATTATTGCCCATATTGATCATGGGAAAAGTACTTTAGCTGATCGTTTATTAGAATTTACAAATACAGTTAAATATCAAAAAAATAAAAATCAATTATTAGATGATATGGATTTAGAAAGAGAACGAGGTATAACTATTAAAAGTCATGCGATACAAATGAATTATAAATATAATAATAATATTTATACTCTAAATTTAATAGATACCCCTGGACATGTAGATTTTTCTTATGAAGTATCTAGATCTATTTATGCTTGTGAAGGTGCATTATTAGTTATAGATTGTAGTAAAAGTATACAATCTCAAACAATTTCCAATTTATCTTTTGCTTTAAAAAAAAATTTAGTTATTATACCTATTTTAAATAAAATTGATCTATCTATTAATAACGAAAAAGTATTGGAAGAAATTATAGAATTATTAAAATGTAAAAAAGAAGATATTATTCTAGCTAGTGCTAAAAATGGTGTAGGTATTAATAATATTTTGCATAGAATTATAAAAGATATCCCACCACCAAAAGGTGATATTAATAAACCATTACAAGCAATAATTTTTGATTCTGTATATAATTCTTTTAGGGGAATAGAAATTTTTTTTAGGATAAAAAATGGTTACATTCAAAATGGTCAAAAATTAAAATTCATGTCGACAGGTAAAATTTATAATTTTTATGAGTTAGGAAGTTTAGGTATAAAACATATAAAAAAAAATAGGATTAATACAGGAGATGTAGGGTATATAATTTCAGGAATAAAAAATACTAATGAAGTAAAAGTTGGAGATACTATAACAAATGTTAATTATCCAGCAAAAAATCCTATAGAAAAATTTGAAAAAGTTAAACCTATGGTTTTTGCTAGTATTTATCCTTATGAATCTGATAAATATGAAGAATTACGTGCATCAATAGAAAAATTACAATTAAATGATTCATCTATTTCTTTTAAAACTGAATCTTCTCCAGCTTTAGGTTATGGTTTTAATTGTGGATTTTTGGGTCTTCTTCATATGGATATTTTTAAAGATCGTTTAGAAAGAGAATATGGAATGTCTATTATTATAACTATTCCTAGTGTATCTTATAAAGTATATACAAAAAAAAATAAAATTGTATTTATAAATAATCCTTATTATTTTCCAGATATAAGTAATTTAAAAAAAGTAGAAGAACCTTATGTATTAATATCAATTTTAACAAAAGTTGATTATATAGGCAATATAATGTCTTTATGTATTGATAAAAGGGGGATTATAAAAAATCAATATTATTTAAATAATCAAAAAGTAAAAATATTATTTGAAATTCCTTTATCTGAAATTATTTTTGATTTTTATGATAAATTAAAAACTATATCTAAAGGATATGCTACTTTTGATTATGATTTTATTGGATATAAAATATCTGATGTTAAAAAAGTTATTATTTTGGTTAATAATGAAAAAATAGACGCTTTTTCTTTTATATCTCATAAAAATAAATCTATTATTATGTCTAGACAAATTTGTAAAAAATTATCAAAATTAATACCTAGACATCAATTTGAAATACCTATTCAAGCATCAATATCTGGAAGAATAATAGCTAGAGAAACTATAAAATCATTGAAAAAAAATGTAATTGCAAAATGTTATGGTGGTGATATAAGTCGTAAGAAAAAACTTCTTAGTAAACAAAAAAAAGGTAAAAAAAAAATGCGTAACATAGGGAAAGTAGATATACCATCTTCTGCTTTTATGACTTTTTTAGAAGTTGATAAATAAATTAAAAATTTTAATAATTATGAAAATAGGGATTAATGGTATAGGAAGAATAGGAAAATTTGTTTTGCTATCTTCTTTAAAAAGAGAAAATATAGATATAATATCTATAAATGATTTAGTATCAATAGAATATTTAGCTTATATATTAAAATATGATTCAACACATGGATTATTTAAAGGAGATATTAATATTGAGTATGATAATTTTTTGGTTATAAATGGTAAAAAAATAAAAGTAACTAACGAAAAAGACCCAAAAAAATTAAAATGGGGTGATTTAGGGGTAGAATACGTAATAGAATCAACAGGTATTTTTTTAACTAAGAAATTAGCTGAAAATCATTTATATTCAGGAGCAAAAAAAGTAATTATATCAGCGCCACCTAAAGATGAATGTATTCCTATGTTTGTAATGGGTGTTAATCATAAAAAAATAAAGAAAGATGATTTAATTGTATCAAATGCATCTTGTACTACAAATTGTTTATCTCCAATTGTAAAAGTAATAAATGATAATTTTGGTATATCACAAGGATTAATGACGACTATACATGCTAGTACTGCAACACAAAAAGTAGTAGAT
The DNA here is from genome assembly GCF_014251975.1 of Blattabacterium cuenoti. GTDB lineage: Bacteria > Bacteroidota > Bacteroidia > Flavobacteriales > Blattabacteriaceae > Blattabacterium > Blattabacterium cuenoti_AM. The sequence continues at coordinate 491,138 of NZ_CP059204.1, read as the reverse complement.
TCTATATCTACTAAAGATTGGAGGGCAGGAAGATCATCATTATCTAATATAATACCTTCTTCTACAGGTGCTGCTAATTCTGTTGGTAAAATTATACCTAGTTTAGATGGTAAATTAACAGGAATGGCTTTTAGAGTGCCTATAAGTAATGTATCTGTTTTAGATTTTACAGTGTGTTTAAAATCAAATACAAATTATGATAAAGTTAAATTTTTAATAAAAAAAGCTTCTAAAACTACATTAAAGAATATATTAGGATATACAGATGAAAATGTAGTTTCTACAGATTTTATAGGTGATACTAGAATTTCTATTTTTGATGCGAAATCAAGTATTATGATATCTCCTAACTTTTTAAAAATAATTTCATGGTATGATAATGAATTTGGATATTCAAATAAACTTTTGGATTTAATGATATATATGAATTCTATAAAATAAAAGTTTAGTATTTTTTATGGTATAAATTTTATAAAAAAAAATTTTTTTTTATATTTATTTAACTTAAAAATAAAATGTTGTATCCCATTACTTATCATTAAGTATGGCGAATTTATTATTTTATTATAAATAGAAATTTGATCAAATGTTTTTTGATTTATATTAATGAGCGGAGATTTGCATTCAATAATTATGTATGGCAAATTATTTTTTTTTATTAGCATATCTAAAAAAAATAATTTGCCATTTTTATAAATAGGAAATTCTAAACAAAAATTAGAATCTTTATAATTTTTATTCTTTAAAATAAATATTATATATTGTCTTACAACTTCTTCTTTATTAAAAGAAATAAATTTTTTTCTTATTATACAGAATATATAAATATTATTTTTTATCTTTTTTATTATTAAATGTTTTTTTATAAAAAAATTTAAGTTTTTCATTATTTTTTATTTAAAATTAAAAATTTTATTTTGTTTTTAGAATATAAAAAAGTACATAATTGTATAATTATAGGATCTGGTCCAGCTGGGTATTCTGCCTCTATATATGCCGCTAGATCAGAATTAAATCCAATTATTTTTACTGGAGATCAACCAGGTGGACAATTAACAACTACAACTAGTTTAGATAATTTTTTAGGATTTCCAAATGGTATAAACGGTGTAGATTTTATGGAAAATTGTAAAAAACAAGCAAAAAGATTTAATGTAAAAATTGTAGAAAAAACTATAACAAAAGTTACTTTATCTTATAAAAAAGGTGGAATACATTATATTTTTTTTGGTGAAAAATATATTAAAAGTAGAGGATTAATTATAGCTACTGGCTCTACACCAAATTTTTTAGGATTAAAAAAAGAAAAAAAATTTGTTGGTTTAGGTATATCTTTTTGCTCTATTTGTGATGGATTTTTTCATAAAAATAAAGTAGTTGCAGTAGTAGGTGGTGGTGATACAGCATTAGAAGAAGCAAATTATTTATCTAAAATTTGTAAAAAAGTTTTCTTATTAGTAAGAAAAAATTATTTTAAAGCATCAAAAATACTACAAAATATTATTAATAAAAAAAATAATATATGTGTATTATTCAATACTAGTATTGTGGAAATAATTGGAAAAGATTTTTTAGAAGAAATAAAAATATATAATAAACAAAAACAAAATTATAAAACTATTTCAATAAGTGGTTTATTTATTGCAATAGGTCATATACCTAATACTAAAATTTTTAGTGGAAAAATAAATTTGGATAAAAATGGCTTTATTTTAGTTGATACTAGAGATACATCTACCAATATACCTGGTGTATTTGCTGCTGGTGACGTACAGGATATAAATTATAAACAAGCAATAACTTCCGCCGGTACTGGATGTATGGCCGCTATTGATTTAGATAAATATTTATATTCAATAAATAAAAAAAAATTAAATGAATAAATTTTTTGATTTTATAATTTCTCATTCAAAGATATATGGATTTATTTATCCTTCAAGTGACATTTATGGAGGTATTAATGCAGTTTATGATTATGGACATTATGGCGTAGGATTAAAAAATAATATAAAAAAGTATTGGTGGAAATCTATGACTCAATTACATGAAAATATAATTGGAATAGATACTTCAATTTTAATGAATACAAACGTTTGGGTAGCTTCTGGTCATATAAAAAAATTTAATGAATTATTTATAGATAATAAAGATTCAAATAAAAGATATCGTCCTGACTTATTAATTAAAAATTATGTTGATAAAAATATACTAAATGATTCTGTAAGAAAAAATGATATATTAAAACGTTTATTATATTATTTAGAAAATAATAAATTATTAAAAATAAATAAATTAATTAGTGAATTAAATATTAAAGATGAAATTAGTAAAACAAAAAATTGGACAAGAATACGTTTTATAAATATGATGTTTAAAATTTATAATGAATCAGAAGATATATATCTTAGACCAGAAACAGCTCAGGGAATATTTTGCAATTTTAATAATGTTCAAAAATCTAATAGAATGAAAATACCATTTGGTATAGCTCAAATAGGTAAATCATTTAGAAATGAAATTATTGCAAGGCAATTCTTATTTAGATTAAGAGAATTTGAACAAATGGAAATGCAATTTTTTATTTTACCAAAAGAAGAAAAAATATGGTATGAATATTGGAAAAAAATACGATTACAATGGCATTTAAATTTAAATTTAGGAAAAAATTTATATAAATTATATAATCATAAAAATTTAGCGCATTATGAAAGTATAGGAGTAGATATAAAATTTAATTTTCCTTTTGGATTAAAAGAATTAGAAGGTATACATTCTAGGAGAGATTTTGATTTAAAACGACATGAATTATTTTCTAAAAAAAAATTAAGATATTTTATTAAAGATTCAAAAAAAAATATAATTCCTTACGTTATAGAAACATCTTTAGGATTAGATAGAATGTTCTTAGCTGTTTTATCCTCTTCTTTAAAAAAAGAAAAAATTAAAAATAATAAATTCCGCATAGTATTAAAAATACCTACATTTTTATCTCCTATAAAAGCAGCTATTTTCCCGTTAGTAAAAAAAAATAACCTTCCTAAAATTGCTAAAGATATTTTTAATAATCTTAAAATAAAATATCCACTAATTTATGATTATAAAGAATCAATAGGTAAATTATACCGTAGACAAGATGCTATTGGTACACCATTATGTTTTACTATAGATTATAATACAATAGAAACAAATACAATAACTGTAAGATATAGAGATACAATGAAACAAAAAAGGATTCATATAAAAGAAATATGCAATACTATAGAAAAAGTAACTAGTATAGAAAATATTTTAAATAAAATATCTGTTTAAATTTTATTTTTTTTAATTAGTTTTTTTTCTTATTTCTGCTTTTAATTTATTTACTAATAATAATTTAACTTTATTCATAGAATCATCAATTATTTTATTTTTTAAAGTATTTTCTTTGCATTCAAAAATACAACTTATAGTATAAGATTTTTTGTTATAAACAATATTATTACCTTCATATGAATCATATATTACAATTTTTTGTATAAATTTATTTTTGTAATTTTTTATAGTTTCATTAAGTATTTCAAATTTTATATCTTTATTAATTAAAAAAGATAAATCTCTTATAGAGATAGGATATTTAGATAAAGTATTATAAACTATTTTATTTTTTTTTATTATTTTAATAAAAAATTTCCAATCTATTTCTGCATAAAAAATATCATGTTTTTTAATAAAATTTTCTTTTACTTTACCTAAAGTAACTAAAGATTTATCATTATAATTAATTGAAATACTTTTAGATAATAGTGGATGATAAAATATTTTTTGAGTATAATTTAATATCCCTGTTCTTTTAAAAATTTTTTCTATTACACCTTTTAAATAAAAAAATATTTTTTTATTATTTAAAATATTTTTTTTTTTTACTATTGATATAGATATACATAGATATGTTTTTTCTATAAAAGAATTATTTTTTTTATAATATATTTTCCCTATTTCAAAAAATTTAATACATTTATTTATAATAAGTAATCTATTGTAATTATAATTATAATTAATACAATTAGCTATACTAAATAACAAACTTGATCTCATATATTTATTATTTACATTAGAATTTATTATTTTTACATGATCTATTTTAAAAAATTTATTTAACGATGATGAATTTTCATTTTTTTCTATTATAGGATAAGTAATTATTTCTTTAAATCCATATCCTAATAATTGTTCAAAAATTATTTTTTTTATTTTATTTTCTTCTTTATAATTATAAATTTTTTGGTAAAAAATATTTTTTTTACATTTTATTTTATTTATACCATAAATTCTAATAATCTCTTCTATTAAATCAATTTCTCTTTTTATATCTAATCTATAAGTAGGTAAAGAAACTAATAAATATTTATTAGTTTCTTTATTAATATTAATTTTTAGTAACAATAAAATATTTTTAATATTTTTTTTAGATATTTCATATCCAATTATTTTGTTAATGTTTTCATAAAATAATTTTATTTCTATAGGATAAATATGATTTGGATAAATATCAAAAATATTAGAAAATTTTAAATTTTGTGAATTATTTTTTATTAAAAAATATAATTTTTTTAAAGATAATTTTGTTTGATTAGGATCTCCTATTTTTTTTGAAATTATATTTTTAGTTAAATCAATAAAATCAGTATTATTAATATAATAACTGCCTACAAAAATATTTTTCTTATTTACTATATTATTATAACACAATAACAAATTATTCTTACTGTCAACTATTACAATTTTATTATTATCTAAATTTTTTATAATTTTTTTTTCAAAAAAAAATACTTCGTTTTTTTTTGGATGTTTTATAAAAATTTCTTTTATTTTATCATCATAATAAAAAAAATGTATAGGTATTCCAAAATCATATATAACAAAATTTATAAAATCTACAATAATGTTTATACTTTTTATACCTAGAAAATTTAGACTTTTAATTAACCATTTTGGAGTACTTTCCTCTTCTTCTTTAAAAATTGAAATACCAGTATATCTTATACATCTTTTGCACTCTTTATCTAAATTAATTTTTATATTTTGTTTTATAATATTTTTATTACAAATATTATTTTTTTCTATGGGCTTTATTAATTTTACTTCGTAACCCTTAAATTTTAAAACAGCATATAAATCCCTAGCTATGCCATAATGGTTCATAGCATCTGAACGATTTGGTGTTATATCTATATTTAGAATATAATCTTTATTTTTATTAGTAATAGTATAAATATCTTTAACTGTTAATCCAATATCAGTTAAAATATTAGATATTTTTTCTATACTAATATTATATGTACCATATAAATATTTTATAATACGACTATATAATAATTTCATAAATAGAAAAAAATTACAAATAATAAAAAATAGCGTGAGGGGGAATTGAACCCCCGACCTCTGGGTTATGAATCCAACGCTCTTACCTTCCTGAGCTATCACGCCTTTATATTTATTATTTTAGTAATATATTATTTATTTAATTTAATATATTTTTTAACTATTTTATCATGATTTATTTAAGTAATTTAATAAAAAATTATAACAAAAAATATTTATTTGTATATGAAATACCATAACATAAAATAAAATTATTTCATTAATTGTATAAAAATAAAAAATTATTTAATTATGGATATTCAATATATATCTAAAATTAGGTAAATCTGGTACAAAAAACTAAAAATAGTATTATTTCTAATATTAATGGATTTATATTTTATGTATATGTAGTGATGTATGTAAGTGTATATAAATAAATAATAACCATAATAACACTATAGTTTTTTGTAAAGTAACATATATGTTTTTATAAAATAAATTAAATTTAAAATAAATAAAACAAAGTTATATGAATATTTTAACAAAAAATAAATAACATTTATAAAAAAATAATTATATATTTTTTATTTATTGGTAGTTTTATTTTAGTATTATATTTTTGGAAAGGTAATAAATTAATAGTATCATGAATTTTTAAAAAATTATTATATAAATGATATAGATAAAGTTTTAAAAAACTTTATCTATATAATTTTATTTACAAATTTGATAATTCATTTCCAATTTTAAATTTTGCTACTTTTTTTTTTGGTATATATATTTTTTTTCCAGTTCTAGGGTTAATTCCATTTCTGGGATTTCTAACTACAACAGAAAAAGTTCCAAATCCTACAAGTGTTACTTTATCCCCTTTTTTTAGGGTATCAATAACTGTTGTAATAAATGCATCTGTAAAATTTTTCGCTTTAATTTTTGTTATTCCAGTTTTTTCAGCTATTGAATTAACTAATTCTGTTTTATTCATGAATAAAATAATTTATTATTTATTATAAAATCATAATATCATACATTTTTTTTATTTAACAAAAATATTTTTTCTAATTTTAATACCATTGATGAAATCTTTTACATTCATTTTTTTTTTACCTGCTACTTGACATTCTATAATTTTTAAAAATCCATTTTTTACAAAAATTTTCATACTATTTTTAGTAATTTTTACTAATCCTATAGTAAAATCATGATTTATTTCTTTTTTCTCTGATAAGAATATTTTAAATCTAACAATATTTTTTTTATTAAAAAATAAATAAGTCCATGCTGTAGGAATAGGACTTAACCCTCTTATTTTGTTATATATTGATTTTAATGAACAGCTCCATTTTATTTTACAATCTTTGGAAAATATTTTAGGAGCATATTTTAATAAAGAATAATTTATTTTTTTATTAGGTATTAAATATAATCTATTATTAATTAAATATTTTACTGCTTTTAATAAAATGCATCCTCCAACTTTTTTAAATTTTTCTTGTAATTGTCCAGCTGTTTCATTATTTAGAATTTCAATTTGTTTTTGTAATATTATATTCCCGGAATCAACTTTATCATTTATAAAAAATATTGTTAATCCCGTTATTTTTTCTCCATTAATAATCACCCAATTTATTGGAGATGGACCTTTATATTGAGGTAATAATGAACAATGTAAATTAATTGTACCCATTTTAGGTAAGCCCCATATTTCTTTTGGTAAAATTTTAAAAGAAACTACAATTTGTAAGTCTGGATTTAGATCTTTTAATTTTTTTAAAAAAAAAAATCTAGTAAATTTTCAGGTTGTAAAAAAGGAATGTTTTTTTTTAAAGCATATTTTTTTAATAAATTTTTATTTCTATATTTTTTACTATAAGTATCAGGATTTGTAACAATTCCTATAATATTATACCTTCTTGAATAAAGAAATTTTAAAAAATATAGAGAAAAAAAATTAGATCCAATAAATATAATTTTTATTAATTTTTTCATATTTTATATAATAAATTTTTTTATATGATAAATTTTTTATATATATGATTTTTTTATATGATAAATTTTTTATATATATGATTTTTTTAATAAATCTTTTAATATCACAAATTTCACAAATATGATTTTTTTAATAAATCTTTTAATATCACAAATTTCACAAATATGATTTTTTTAATAAATCTTTTAATATCACAAATTTCACAAATATGATTTTTTATAAAAAAATTATAAAATTTTTATAACATATTATAAACCAACTAAAAAACAAAAATTAAATTAAAACAATTAAAACATTATAAAAAATTAAATAATTATGTACTGGACATTAGAATTAGCTTCACATTTAGAAGATGCACCATGGCCTGCAACAAAAGAAGAATTAATTGATTTTGCTTTTCGTACTGGTGCTCCATTAGAAGTTGTAGAAAATTTACAACAATTAGAAAATAGAGAAAATGAAGAAGCATTTGAATCTATAGAAGAAATATGGGCTGATTATCCACGTGATGATGAGGATTTTTGTTGGAATAGAGATGAATATGAATTGTAAATAGAAAAAATGAATTTTATCAAAAAATTTTTAAATAAGTTTTTTTTAAATAAAAATGAAAAAGATTTAAAGGATATTAAAAACGTGTTAGATAAAATTAAAGAAAAAGAATGTGATATTTCTATTTTATCTGATGATGATTTAAGAAATAAAACTTTTTATTTTAAAAATATTATTAAAAAATGCACTGATAAATTTATAAATAAAGAAAAAGAATTATTAAAAAAAATAGAAAAAAATTCTTATTCAATTTCTTTCTTAGAAAATATTTATTCTTCAATAAATGAAATTAAAAAACAATCTTATTATGAAGAACAAAAAATTTTAACAAGTATTATCCCAGAATCATTTTCTGTACTAAAAGAAACGGCCAAACGTTTTAAAGATAAAAAACTTGTTGTAAAATCTACCTATTTTGATAAAGAATTATCAAAAATAAAATCCTATGTAGTTTTAGATGGAGATAAAGCAATTTGGGATAATAAGTGGAATGCATATGGTAAAAAAATTACTTGGGATATGGTATATTATGATGTACAATTAATGGGTGGAATAGTATTACATCAAGGTAAAATAGCTGAAATGGCTACTGGAGAAGGTAAAACCTTTGTAGCTACTTTATCTGCATATTTAAATTCTTTATCTGGCAAAGGTGTACATATTGTAACTGTAAATAATTATTTATCTAGAAGAGATTCTGAATGGATGGCTCCAATAATGGAATTTCACGGATTAAAAGTAGATTGTATTGATAATTATCCATCTTATAATATTTCCATGAGAAAAAAAGCTTATCAAGCAGATATTACATATGGAACAAATAATGAATTTGGATTTGATTATTTACGAGATAATATGTCCTGTAATAAAAATAATTTAGTTCAAAGAAAATTAAATTATGCTATTGTAGATGAAATAGATTCTGTATTAATAGATGAAGCAAGAACACCATTGATTATATCAGGTTCAGTAGATTCTACTGTAGATAAGAAAAAAGAATTTGAATTTCTTAGAAATAAAGTTAAATCTATTGTGGAGGAACAAAATTTTACAGTAAACAAAATTTTAAATCAATCTAGGATAATGATAAAAAATGGATACAATAATACAGGTGGATTTAAATTATTACAAGCATATAGAGGTTTACCTAAAAAAGAATCATTAATTAAATTTTTAAGTGAAAAAAATATACGTTCAATATTACATAAGACTGAAATTTTATACATGCAGGATTATGTAAAAAATATTAATAATAAGGTAGATAAAGATTTATATTTTGTAATAGATGAAAAAAACAATACAGTAGAATTAACTGATAAAGGGTTTGAATTTTTATCCAAATATGTAAAAGATTCTAAATTTTTTATTTTACCTGATATTAATTTAGAGTTATTTGAGTTGGAAAAAAAAAATTTTTTAAAACAAGAAAAATTAAAAGAAAAAGAAAAATTAATAAAAAATTTTTCTTTAAAATCACAAAGGATTCATGTTGTAAATCAGTTATTAAAAGCTTATACTTTATTTAAAAAAAATATAGATTATATTGTTTTAAAAGGAAAAGTAAAAATAGTAGATGAACAAACAGGACGTGTTATGGAAGGTAGACGTTATTCTAATGGACTACATCAAGCTATAGAAGCTAAAGAAAATTTGTATATAGAATCTTCTAGTCAAACTTTAGCTACTATTACTTTACAAAATTACTTTAGAATGTATAACAAAATTTCTGGTATGACAGGTACTGCAGAAACAGAATCTGGAGAATTTTGGCACATATATAATTTAGATGTAGTTATAATACCATCAAATAAACCTTTAAAAAGAATAGATAATCAAGATATTATTTTTAAAACGAGAAAAGAAAAATATAATGCTATAATAAGAAAAATTATATATTTATCAAAAAAAAAAAAATGTCCTGTTCTTGTAGGGACTACCTCTGTAGAGGTATCAGAATTTATTAGTAGAGCTTTAAAATTGAAAAATATATCACATAATGTTTTGAATGCAAAAATGCATGAAAAAGAAGCTGAAATAATAGAAAAAGCTGGATTACCAGGATCTGTTACTATAGCTACAAATATGGCAGGTAGAGGTACAGATATTAAATTATCTGATTTTGTAATTAATAATGGTGGATTATCAGTATTGGGTACAGAGAGACATGATTCAAGAAGAGTAGATAATCAATTAAGAGGAAGATCTGGAAGACAAGGTAATCCGGGTAATACTCAATTTTATGTTTCTTTAGAAGATTATCTTATTCGTTTATTTTTTGATCCTGGAAATCTTTCAAAACTTATGGATAGATTTGGGCATAAGGAAGGAGATATTATACAACACCCTTTAATTACTAAATCTATTAAAAAAGCACAAAAAAAAATAGAAGATAATAATTTTAGTATAAGAAAACGTTTACTAGATTACGATGATGTAATTAATAAACAAAGAGAATTTATTTATAAAAAACGTAGAAATGCATTAAAGGGGGGATATAAATTAAATATAGATATATATAATATGATTTATGTATTATTAGATATTATAATTTCTATAAATAAATCTTCGTGTAAATTAGAATACAAATTATTAAATATTTTTGGTATAGATATTAAGGAATATGGTATTTTAATAAATAAAAAAAATAATTTTATTAATGATATACATAAAATTATAATAGAATACTATAATAAAAATAAAAAAATTATTATAAATAAAATTAATCCAATTATTTTTAATATTAAAAATAATATAAAAAATTTTAATAAATATGATATACAAGTTTTGTTTAAATATGGATTAAAAGAAATTTCATCTAATTGTAATTTTATAGAATATGAAAAAACTAAAGGTAAAATATTATTATCTAGATTAGAAAAATTTACAATATTATATTTTATTGATAAAAAGTGGAAAAAGCATTTACTAGAAATGGATAGTTTACGATATTCTGTACAAAATGCTGTTTTTGAACAGAAAGATCCTTTAATTGTTTATAAACAAAATGCTTTTAATTTATTTCAAGATAAAATTTATAATATTTATGAAAATATTATATCTTTTTTATTTAAATCAACATTTTTAAAAGAAAATATATTATGTATTCCAAAATTTAATATTTATGAAGATTATTATAACAAAAAGATTGGTAGAAATAAAAGAGTAAATATAATACATTTAATTACTGGAGAAATAAAAAAAATGAAATTTAAACAAGCTGAATTATATATTAAAGAAGGTAAATGGATAATAGAAAATATTACTTAATAATATCAAAAAAATATTATTTATTACAATATATTTTATATTAATTTGTTATTTTGGTATTAGTTTATGGTCTAAAAAAAGAAATTATGATACTTTAATAAACATTCCATATAATACTTTTGGTGTAGTATTAGGGACTTCTAAATATTTACAAAAAGGAGGATTAAATTATTATTTTAAGTATAGAATAGACGCAGCTTATAATTTATTTAAAAATAAAAAAATACAATATATAATTGTAAGTGGAGACAATAGGGAAAAATATTATAATGAACCAAAGATGATGAAGTACGAATTAATAAAGAAAGGTATTCCATCTAATGTAATATATGAAGATTTATATGGTATTAATACTATATTTTCAATTACAAGAGTTTATAAAATTTTCCACCAAAAAAAATTTACTATTATATCTCAAAAATTTCATAATGAAAGAGCTATTTTTATAGGGGATTGTATAGGATTACATATTATAGGATTTAACGCTAAAAGTATACCTTATGATAATAAAATATATATTAGAGAGATTTTTTCTAGAATTAAATTATTTTTGTATATTATACTATTTATTTTTAGAAGAATATAAAAGAAATTTTTTTAAAATTTTTGCATTATTATGTTTTTTAGTATTAATCTCTAATAGACTAGGTCTGTTAGTTTTTTCCCAAAAAGAATATAATATATCTTCTAGTAATATTTTATTATTTGCTATTTTATATTTCCAATTATACATTTCACATATTTTTTGTGCAGATAAATTATGTTTAGTTATTAAAAACTCCAAAATTTTATCATTTAAGTTGATTTTATTATTATTATAAATAAAATCAAAAATATTTCCTCCTCCATTATTTATTAAAATAATTCTGAAATTATTTGGTACATATTTATTCCATAATGCATTACTATCATAAAAAAAGCTAATATCTCCAACAATTAATGTAACTTTATTTTTTTTTATTGCTATTGATGCCCCTATAGCAGTAGATACACTTCCATCTATACCTGAAACACCTCTATTACAATAAGATTTAATTGAATTTTTTGTTTTTAAAATTTGATAATATCTTATAATCATACTATTTCCTAAGTGAATTATAGAATATTTTGGTATTCTAGAAAAAACTATAAAAAGGACTGTTAGATCAGAAAAACTCGTTTCTTTTTTTAAAAAAAATTTTTGTTTTTTAATTATTTTTTTTTGTAATTTTTCCCAATTTTTTTTATAATTTGATATCACTATGTTTTTTTTATCATAAATTTTTTTAAAAAAAAATTCAGGATTAATAGTAAAATGAACGGTTAATTTTTTATAATTATCTGGACATCCATTATCATCTCCTATATGCCAATGATATTTAGGAGATTTTTTTTTTAAAAAATATTTTATCTTTTTAGAAATTATATTTATTCCAATAGTTAATATTATTTTAGGTTTAAAATTAGTATTCCAACTTTTAATTGTCATACTAAAAAGAAGTTGTTCTATATTAGAAAAAAAATTATTTCCACATATTTGAGAAGTAGTTTCTGATAAAATAATTATTGAAGAATCTATGTTTATTTTTTTTAAAATTTTTTTTAAATTTTTATTAGGAGAATTCATTCCTAATAAAATCATTTTTTTTTTACACTTATTCCATATTTTTTTTTCATTTTTATATTGATTATATTCAATAATATTTTTTGTATAAAATATTTTTATAATTTTAGTATTTACTTTTATATGAGTTGATGTTTTATAAAGGGGTTCAGATAAAGGAATATTAATATGTATAGGTTTTTTTGTTAAAATACAAGTATTAATAGATTCATTTATCAATCTACCATTGTACCAAACTCCATTTTTAGTTTCATCTTCAGTAAGTTGAGTAGAATTTACTACATGTTTACCAAAAATTTTTTCTTGATAAATAGATTGACCATCAAATGTATCTATCATTTCTTTAGGACGATCAGAAGTTATAATAATTATAGGTATTTTTTGATAAAATGCTTCTGTTATTGATGGGTAATAGTTTACTACTGAAGAACCAGAAGTACAATTTAATATAACAGGTTTTTTTATTTGTTGTGATAATCCTAGTGCAAAAAATCCAGCACATCTTTCATCAATTATACTATAAGTGTTAAAAAATTTTTTATTAAAAAAATTAATAATTATTGGAACATTTCTAGATCCTGGAGATATAATTATATTTTTTATTTTATTAAATTTTAAAACTTCACCTAAAATTTGAACAATTTTCTTGTTTGAATACATTTTTTATAATTATTCAAATTATACCACCGTTAACATGTAAAATAGATCCTGTAACATAGCTAGATAAATCTGAAGCTAAAAATAATGCACAATTAGCTACTTCATTAGCAAATCCAAATCTTTTCAAAGAAATTTTTTTTATCCAATTTTCTTTAATTTTTAAATTTATTTTTGCATTTATATTAGTAGATATATATCCAGGAGCAATAGCATTACAACGAATATTTTTACTTCCAAATTCTTTTGAAATAGACTTTGTAAATCCAATAATACCTGCTTTAGATGATGCATAATTAGATTGTCCATAATTACCTATTAAACCTACTATAGAAGTCATATTTATAATACTTCCTTGTCTTTGTTTTAACATAGGATAAACTACATGTTTAGTTAAGTTAAAAACTGAATAAAGATTTGTTTTAATAACATAATCCCAATCTTCTTGTGATGTTTTAATTAATAAATTATCTCTAATTACACCTGCATTATTAACCAATATATCAATATTACCATATTTTTTTATAACATATTCAATTAATACCTTGGAATATTTTTCACTTTTAGAAAGATCTATATGATATGATTCTACTAAATTATATTTAAATTCGTTTTTTAATTTTTCTGATTCTTTTTCAGAAGAAAAAAATGTAAAAATTACTTTAGCACCATTTTTTACAAAAGTTTTTACTATAGATTTACCTATACCTCCAGTACCACCAGTAACTACAGCAATTTTATTATTTAATAATTTCATTATTTTTAAAAATTTTTTTATTAATTATTTTAATAATTAATTGATATTGTTGATCAATAGTCATATAAGTATTATCTATCTCTATATGATCTAAAGACTGTTTAATAGGAGATATTTTTCTAATACTATCTAACTCATCTCTATAAGAAATGTATCTTTTTATATTTTCATAAGATGTTTTTTTTATTTCTTTGTATCTTCTATAAGATCTAATTTCTAAAGAACTTTTTATAAAAAATTTTATTTCTGATTTTGGGAATACACAATTACCAATATCTCTACCATCAACTACAATACCTTTTTTTAAACCCATTTTTTTTTGAATAGAAATTAATTTTTTTCTAATTTCAGGTATTCTAGCGATTAATGGTGTTTTTTTAGTAACTTCTATAGATCTAATTTTAGATTGTATATTTTTATCATTTAATAAAATATAAGATATATTACTTTTTTTATCTTTATAAAATCTAAGTTTTATTTTATTTAAAATTGCTATAAAATTATTTATATTCCATAAATCACTGTTAAAAACTTTTTCTTTAATAGCTAACCATGCAATGCTTCTATACATAGCTCCAGTATCTATGTGCTTATATTTTAATTTTTTAGATATATATTTTGCTAATGTACTCTTACCAGTAGAAGACAAACCATCTATAGAAATTATAATTTTTTTATTGTTCATATGAAATAATTAATAATGTAATTAATTATTATATAAAATATGTTATACTAAACAAATTATAACATAAGTTTTTTTTATGTCAAAATATTATTATTATTATTTTTATTTTTTAAAATTAGAAATTTTTTTAAAAATATATTTATATCCCCATTCATAACAGATTGTATATTGTTTGTTTCATAATTAGTTCGTAAATCTTTTATTAATTTATATGGATGCATTATATAATTTCTTATTTGTGACCCCCATTCAATTTTTTTTTTTTTTGATTCTATATAGTTTTTTTGTCTATTATTTTTTTTTATTTCTATTTCAAATAGTCTAGATTTAAGTATTTGTAATGCTTTTTTCCTATTTTGAATTTGAGATCTATATTCTGTATTTTCTATAACGATACCAGTTGGTATATGACGTAATCTAACTCCAGTTTCAACTTTATTAACATTTTGTCCACCTGAACCACTAGATCTAAAAGTTTCCCATTTAATATCTGAATTTTTTATATTTACATTTAAATTCTTTTTTATTAAAGGATATACATAAACAGATGAAAATGAAGTATGTCTTTTTGAATTACTATTAAAAGGAGATATTCTAATTAATCTATGTACACCATTTTCTCCTTTTAAAAATCCATATGAATATTTACCAATAATTTCTAAGGTTACTGATTTAGTCCCAGTAATATCCCCTGGTAAATGATTAATTTTTTTTACAAAAAAATTATTTTTTTCTGCCCACATAATATACATCCTCATCAACATAGTAGTCCAATCACAGCTATCTGTCCCACCAGCTCCAGAAACTATTTGTAAAATAGAATTAAAAATATCTTCTTTTTTTTTAAAAAGAAATAAAAATTCTATATCAAAAATTAATTTTTTTGTTTTATCTAATTTAATTTTAAATTCTTTTTCTAAATTTTCTTCTTCTTCTTTAGATATAGAATAAATTACTTCTAGCTCTTCTAAATATTCTTTAATTTTTAAATATTTATTAAGTAAATATTTTATTTTGTTTAGTTTTTCTATAATTAAATTAGAATTTTTACATTTTTCCCAAAAAATTGGATTTGATATTTTTTGTTGTTCTTTGTAAAAATTATTTTGTAATTTATCTATGTTAAATATAATTCGAATTTTATCAATTTTTTTGAATAAAAATTGAATTTCTTCTTTTTTCATAACAAAAAAAAATAATTAAATTAAAGTATTTATTAAAAGTTTAAATAATAAATAGCACATATATTATTTTTTTATTAAAAATTTCACAATTTTAAGTAAATACAAAAGAAATTATTATATAAAATATAATTTTAAAAAAAAACTAATTTTATTAAAAAAAATATTCAATAAAAAAAATAGTTTAGTTTAAAAATAATAAAAGGTAATAAATTAAATAAATATAAATTAAATAAATTAGATATTAAATTAGATTATAAACTAATAAATACGAATTTTTTAAAACTATTATATATAAAAACAATCTATAAAAATAAAAAATAATGTTAATTTTATTTTAGCTATAGGTGTTAGTAGTATTAGTAAAAATTGATTATAAAAATAATATTAGGAATGGATATTTTTGTAAATTTATTTTTTTGTTATTTTTTTGTTTATATTGGAGTTTATAACTTTATTTTATAACCGATCGATCTATAATAAATATAAAAAGCTAATTTTTATTTAATATGTTTTTTAAAATTTTATATGATTATAAATTACAATATTATTAAATATAGCAATTAATTTTAAAAAAAATGTTAGTTTTAGAATTATAAACAATGTTTATAACAAAAATTAATAATAATAATAAATAAAAAATAAAAAAAATTTTTTTAATATAAAATAACTAATAATAAATTAATTATTTATTTTTTTATTTTTATCATAAAAAAATTTTTTTTACCATATTGTAATAAAATATATTCTTTACATATTATATTTTTTGTTCCAACTAAAAAATTATATTTTACTTTTACTTTATTTATATAAATAGTATTTATTTTAATACAATGTATAGCTTTTTTTTTTGATGAAAAAAATCCACTATTTTTTAATAAATCTGAAACAAAAATTCCATTTTTTAAATATTTTTTAGACATAACTTTATTAGGTAAATGTTTGTATATAAAACTACAGTCTATTTCATTTAAACAATCTAAATTATTAATATTTTTTTTATTAAATAATATATATATAACTTTTGTAATTTCTTTATGTATATTTACGCCATGTACCCATTTAGTTATTTCATCAGCTAATACTTTTTGTAAAATTCTTTTATTAGGATTTTTATTATGTTTATATATTAATTCTTTTATTTTTTCCTTAGTAAAAAAAGTATACATTTTTATTAGTTTTTCTACTTCATTGTCTGCTGTATTTATCCAGAATTGATAAAATTGATACGGAGACGTTTTATTTTTATCTAACCATATATTACCACTTTCTTCACTCTTTCCAAATTTTTTACCATCAGATTTAGTTATTAAAGGAAATGTAAATCCATAAGCTTTTTTACCTGTTTTTTTCCTTATTAAATCTATACCTATAGTAATATTCCCCCATTGATCTGATCCTCCAATTTGGATTAAGCAATTTTTGATATTATTTAAGTAAAAAAAATCATATCCTTGAATAAGAGAATATATTAATTCAGTTATTGAAAGTCCATTTTTTTTATTTGTAAATCTTTTTTTAATAAATTTTTTAGATATTAAATAATTTACTGAAAAATTATTTCCTACTTCATTTAAAAAATCTAGAAATGATAAATTTTTTATCCAATCGTAATTATTAAATAATTCTATTTTTACTGAAAAAAAATTCAATAAATTAAAAATTTGTTTTTTTATATATTTTATATTTTTTTTTAAAATATCTTTGTGTAAAAATTTTTTTTTTTCATATCTATCTGAAGGATCACCTATTAATCCTGTAGCACCACCTATTAATACTAAAACATTATATCCATTTTTTTTTAAATGAATAATAATAATTATAGGTATTATACTACCTATATGAAGAGAATCTGATGTAGGATCAAAGCCAATGTATATTATAGGTTTATATGATATATTTTCTATTCCAAAAACCTTATCTTGTATTAACCCTCTCCATGAGAGTTCATTGATAATATTTTTCATATTTAATAAATCATGATAAAAAAAATAATAAAATATAATTGTATAAGTCTATTTTTTGGGATAATACAATTGTTTATACTACTTATATTAAATATTGATACTATATCAATATTTACAATAATAAATATATATATATTTATATATATATTTAATAATATTTTTTTTTATTTATCAAAAGATAAAAAAGATAAATTTATTACAATTTATATGTTATTTACAGCAACTAAATTATTTTTTGGTATTTTTTTATTTATATCATTAATTTATAAATCAAAGAATATTTTTTTTAAATTAGAAAATTTTTTAATAGCATATTTTTTTAATTTATTAATTAAAGTATTTTATATATTAGACTATTAATTATTTTTGTTTGTATTTTAAAATTTTATTTTTCTAAATAAATAACTTTTTTCATAATGATAATTTTTATTTAATTTATTATTTTATTATTCTGTAATTTTATTTTTATATAACATAAAATTAATAATTTATTATTTTTGTATTTTTAAAAATAGAAGAATATAATAAAAATTATTTATAAAATTTTTTCTATAATTAATTTTTTTTCATTATATAAAACATTAACAATTTTATCAATTAAGTGTGGATAAAAAAAAACTTTATAGTCTTCAAATGTTATAAAATTATTTTTTTTATTGAAAAAATTAAAATTAATTTGTGATATATTGTTTTTTATAGGTGCTATAATTATTATTTTTAGATTTATTTTTTCATTTATCTTTTTATCTTTAAACCATAAAAAAACATAAAAAAGTAACTGCATTATATTAGAATATTTTTTTTTATTAAAAATATATTTTACTTCATTTAAAGAAATATTAATTTTTTCAATACTGTAATATTTTATTTTATAATCTAAAATCCTTACTATACCATTATATTTATCAATTCTATCTATTATACCACGTAATTTAATATTTTTTCTTGAATTTATTTTTATTGAAATTGATATTTCGTATTCAATATTTTCTATAAAAATTTTTTTTTTTTTTTTTATTAATTTTTCATCTAATAATACAAAATTATTTATATAATTTTTAATTACATGGAAAAATAATATTTTTTCTATATTTATTAATAATTTTTTATATTTTGTTACAATACATTTAGTAATTGTATTTTCTATCTTACTTTTAATATTAATAATTTTTTCAACAGTTATATAACTTCCTATAATAGGGGTATATAATATTTTTAATACTTCATGTATTATATTTCCTATTATCATTTTTTTAGATTTTTCTTCTATATTTTTTAACCCTAGAACTTTTTTACAGTAAAATAAAATTGGATTAAAATTATATAAATTTATAAATGTAGGTGAGATACCATTAGATATTAAATGTAATAAATTTTTAACAAAATTTTTTGTTTTATATATTATAAAAGGTTTTGATTTTCTTTTTACATAATATGAATGTATTTTATTGTTTTTTTCTATTTTTTTATAATTCAGTAATAATTTATTAACAATAGAACTTATTTCTCCAGAATTAATATCATCTGGATTGTTTTTATATATTAAAAATATTTTTTTAGATAATTTTTTAATTTTTTCTAAATTATATGAATAAAATTCTTCATTTATTTTATCTATACCAAATTTTTTTATTACTTCTAATGTAAGTAAAGATTTTTTTTTTTTAGGTGGGATATTGCCATCATTAAAAGAAAGGACTATTGTTATATCAAATTTTTTTGGTAAAAAATTTGTGAATCCTGTAATATGTATTTTATTTATTTTATTACTAGTTTTTACAATGTTTTTTCTACTAAAAAAATTTTTATATAAATTATATATTTCTTCAATACCAAAGAATAAAAATTTTTTTCTTCTAAAAATTATTTTTATTTTTTTAATAAATAATTCCAAATAATAAATAAATTTTATTTCTAAATTATGTTTTTTTATATTTTTTTGTAAAAATTTACTTATTTTTTTAATAAAATTTATTAAACTACATAATATTTTTTTTACATTATTAATTGGAGTTTCAAAAATAATATTGCAATCATTTTTTAATAAATATTTTTTAATAAAATCGTATTTAACAAAAGTAGAATTTGTTTTTTTATTTAGTTTATTTAATAATATATTTTTTTTAAAGAAAAATTTTTGTATATATCCATTTTGTATAAAATTTATAATATCACTTTTTATAAATTTTTTGTGTGTTTTTCTATTTAATAGAAGTTTGAATATATGATAAAAAGTGTAATAAATTGGAAGTATTTTAATAGGATATTCTATATTTAAAGAATATTTTAAATTATTCTTTTTTATAAAATATGTTAATGGATCTAATATATATATATTACTTAGTATAATTAATATATATTTATTATTGTATTTATATATTAATTTATATAATACATTAATTTGTTCTATTTCTTTTAAAACGTGAATTATTTTTATATTTTTAATATTTTTTTTATAATTTGTTTTAAAACAATTATTTTTAAAAAGTGATGTATTTTTATTTATTAAAATTTTATTATTATTTAATTCGTATACTGTTCCTTTTTCGTTTACAATAATTTTTTTCAAAAAAATTTTTTCCCATATATTCAATGAAAAATATTCTATAAAAAAAAAATATTTTTATATGTATTGTACTTAAAATAAATATTGAATTTGTAAATTATTTGTTTAAATAATGTCCCTTTATCTACTATCCTATTTATTAACAACTTATTTTTTAATAAATAATAATATTTATAAGCTTTTTCTTGAAAAAGAAAATAATTTTTTTTTATAGTACCCCATCTTTTTATTTTTTCTATTGAAATTATATAAGAAAAAAAATTTTCAATATTTATCATATTGAGATCAATATGACTAAAATCATTTAATAATTCAGGCATATATTTTAAAAAATTTATTAATTCTTGTTTTTCTATAAAATCATTTATATTCAAAATATAAAAAAATTGAAAAAGTATTTCTTGTCTATTAATAATTTTTAATCTAGAAATATTTTCTAGAAAATTATCAATAGTGAAAAATTTAGTATTAGTATTTTTTTTATTAAAAATATTAATATATCTATTAATAATAAATTTTTTAATAAAATTATCTTCTGATACTAATATTATATTAACGTTATTTTTATGTAACAATAATATATATTTTAATATTTTGTCAATTTTTTTTATCATTATTCAAATTTTTTTTCTTTAAAAAATTTTTTAATTATTTTTTTATCCTCTTTTATTTGATTTTTTAATAATTCAAATGTATAAAATTTTATATCTTCGCGAATAATTTTTATAATAAATATATCAATTTTTTTACCATAAATATTTTTAAAAAAATTAAATATATGAACTTTTATACTAATATTGTTTTTATTATAATTTATGGTAGGATTTATACTAATATTCATCATACCATTAAAAATAGATTCTAATATTTTTATTTTTACTGCATAAACTCCTTTTTTGGGTATTAATTTTTTTGAATTTACTTTTATATTAGCCGTAGGAAATCTTAAAAAATTACCTATTCCGTATCCTTTTTTAATATATCCAGATATTGTATAAAAATATCCTAAAGCACTATTAGCCCATTCTATTTTACCTAACAATAGAGAATTTCTAATTTTAGTTGAACTAATTATTTCTTTATTTAATTTAAAAGGTGAAATTTGAAGAAATTGAAATTTATAATTTTTTGAATTTTTTTTTAATTTATCAATAGTACCTTCTCTGTTTTTACCAATATGAAAATCATATCCAACAATCATTTTTTTTATATTAAATTTATAATGTGTTATTTTGTGCAAAAATTCTTGTATTTTTAGATTAGAAAATTTTTTATTAAACGGCTGTATAATTAAATTTTCTATACCTGTATCTTGTATTTTATTTATTCTTTCAGAAAAAGTATTCAAATAACAAATATTAAAATTAGGATATAAAATTTCTTTTGGATGTGGATAAAAAGTTATTAATACCGTACAATATTTATTTTCTGATTCATTAATTAAATTATTTATAATTTTTTTATGTCCCATATGTACACCATCAAACATACCTATAGCTAATACACATGGACGTAAAGAATTAAATTTATTAATCAATGAATAAATTTTCAAAGTTTATGTTTTTTACTCTACATTTTTTAAATTTACGAATATATAAATGATTATATTATTTACGTATGATGTATAATTATAAATATGAAGATTAAAAAAGAAAAAAATAAAGGTAAAATTACTCAAATTACAGGGCCAGTAGTAGATGTATCCTTCGATAATTGTACTAAAATCCCTAATATTTGTGATGCATTAGAAGTATGTTTATATAATAATATAATAGTATTAGAAGTACAACAACATATTGGTAATAATAAAGTTAGATGTCTTTCAATGCAAGAAACAGAGGGATTAAAAAGAGGGGAAAATGTTAATGTATTAAATAAAACTATTAATATGCCAGTTGGTAAATCAATAAATGGAAGAGTTTTTGATGTATTAGGAAACTGTATTGATGGATTAGGTAATTTAAAATATAATGAAACAAGATCTATTTATAATTCCCCACCTTTATTAAAAGATTTATCTATTGATACAGAAATATTATATACTGGTATAAAAGTAATTGATTTAATTGAACCTTATCCAAAAGGTGGAAAAATAGGATTATTTGGTGGTGCTGGTGTAGGTAAAACAGTATTAATACAAGAATTAATTAATAATATAGCAAAAGGGTATGGAGGTAGATCAGTATTTGCTGGAGTAGGTGAAAGATCTAGAGAAGGAAATGATTTATTAAGAGAAATGTTAGTATCTGGAATAATTAAATATGGAGAAGATTTTATGAACTCAATGAATAATGGATATTGGGATCTTTCTAAAGTAGATAAAAAAATTCTAGAGGAATCAAAAGCTACTTTTGTATTTGGACAAATGAATGAATCTCCTGGTGCTAGAGCTAGAGTAGCATTATCTGGATTAACATTAGCTGAATATTATAGAGATCAATATTCAGAAAAAGGTATTGGACAAGATGTTTTATTTTTTATAGACAATATATTTAGATTTACTCAAGCCGGATCAGAAGTATCTGCACTATTAGGTAGAATACCATCATCTGTTGGATATCAACCAACATTATCATCTGAAATGGGATCTATGCAAGAAAGAATAACATCTACTAATACAGGATCTATTACTTCTGTTCAAGCAGTATATGTCCCTGCAGATGATTTAACTGATCCAGCACCTGCTATTACTTTTTCTCATTTGGATGCCACTACCGTCCTATCTAGAAAAATTGCTTCTTTAGGTATTTATCCATCAGTTGATCCATTAGATTCTACTTCTAGTATATTATCTCCAGATATTATAGATAAAAATCATTATAATTGTGCTCAACGTGTTAAAGCAATTTTACAGAAATATAATTCATTGCAAGATATAATTGCAATACTTGGAATTGATGAGTTGAGTGAAAAAGATAAATTAATAGTTTCCAGGGCTAGAAAAGTACAACGTTTTTTATCTCAACCTTTTTATGTTGCAAAACAATTCACTGGAATAAAAGGAGAATTCGTAAAGATAGAAGATACTATAAAGGGTTTTAACATGATATTAGATGGAGAATTAGATAATTTTCCAGAAATTGCTTTTAATTTAAAGGGTACTATTGAACAAGTAATGATGAATAAATAATAATGAAAGTAAAAATTATTAATTATAGTAATATTTTATATACTGGATATATAAAATCTTTAATAGCACCAGGTAAAAATGGTAAGTTTCAATTATTAAAAAATCATATATCATTTATTTCAATATTAAAAAATGGACATATAATATTAATTGAAAAAAATAATAAAGTAAAACAAATAAAAATACAAAAAGGAATATTAAAAATAAATAAAAATTTAATTGTTATACTAATTTAAAAATACGCAATTATATATGTTTATAACAAGTAAACAAAATAATTATAATTTTAACTTTTCTTTTGTAAAAACCAATTATTATAAAAAATAATTAATATGATTTAGTTAACTAATTTTTTATATTTATATTTAGTAAAAAAAATAATAAACTATGTCTAAAATTGCATCTAAAGTTAATGCTATTATTGTAGATAAATTAGGTGTAGAAAATAGTTCACTTTCACCGAATTCTAATTTTATAAATGATTTAGGAGCTGATTCCTTGGATATAGTAGAACTTATTATGGAATTCGAAAAAGAATTTAATATAAGTATTTCTGATGAAAAAGCTGAAAAAATTATAACTATTGGAGATGCCGTAAAAGCTATAGAAAATATTTTATTTGAAAAAGGAATACATATACAATAAATATGCACAATTATCATAAGCATTATAAACTAAAAAAAGTTGTAATTACTGGTATAGGTGCAATTACTCCTATAGGTAATAATGTTAAAGAATATTGGTATTCTCTTATTAATGGTATTAGTGGAACTGCCCCTATTACTTACTTTGATACGAAAAAACATAAAACTAAATTTGCTTGTGAGTTAAAAAATTATAATCCAAATTTTTTTTTTGATAGAAAAGATATAAAAAAATTAGATCCATGTTCACAATACGGAATTATTTCTTCTGAAGAAGCAATAAAAAATAGTGGTATCAATTTTTATAAAGAAAACAGAGAAAGAATAGGAGTTATTTGGGGATCTGGAATAGGAGGACTTTTAAATTTAGAACAATCTATTTCAGATTATATAAATAATGGATTTTATCCAAGATTTAGTCCATTTTTTATACCAAAAATGTTAATTGATATTACTGCTGGTTTTATTTCAATAAAATACAAACTTCATGGACCTAATTATGCTACTGTATCTTCTTGTGCATCGTCTTCTAATTCTATAGTAGACGCATATCATTTAATTTGTTTAGGAAAAGCTGATGCAATAATTACTGGTGGATCAGAAGCAGCTATTACTAAAAGTGGAGTAGGTGGTTTTAATGCATTGAATGCTTTATCTACTAGAAATAAAGATTATAAAACTGCATCTAGACCTTTTGATAATGATAGAGATGGATTTGTATTAGGAGAAGGATCAGGGTGTTTAGTAATAGAAGAATATAAACATGCAAAAAATAGAGGAGCAATTATTTATGCAGAGATATTAGGTATAGGAATATCATGCGATGCATATCATATTACTACACCTCATCCAGATGGTAAAGGTATTGTAATAGCTATGAGAGAAGCTATAAAAGATGCTGGTATAACTTATAAAGATGTTGATCATATTAATTCTCATGGAACTTCTACAAAATTGGGGGATATAGCAGAAATTAAAGCAATAAAAAAAGTTTTTAGTGAAAATATTTATAAAATATATATTAACTCTACAAAATCTATGACTGGCCATTTGCTTGGAGCAGCTGGTGTAATAGAATCAATTGCATCTATATTACCCTTAACAAAAGGGATTATCCCACCTACTATTAATTTATTTAATATAGATAAAAATATAGATCAAAAAATTAATTTTATACAAAATAAATATATTAAAAAAAAAGTTAAAATAAGTATGTGTAATACTTTTGGATTTGGTGGACATAACGTGTGTATTTTATTTAAAAAGAATTAATGTTAAATAATTATAGTTTTTTAACTAAAGACAAAGAAGATTTTTTTTTAGTTAAAAAACTCTATAAAATATTAGGGTTTTATCCTAAAAATATAAAGTTATTAAAAGAAGTATTTATATATAATTTTTCTTCTAAAAAAAAAAATTTAAATAAGAATTATTCTATAAAATTTCAAAGATTAGAATTTTTAGGTGATTCTATACTAAATACTATAATATCATGTTTTTTATATGAAAATTTACCAGAAGAAAAAGAAGGTGAATTAACTCAAGTAAGATCTAAAATAGTATGTAGAAGTAACTTGAATAAACTTTCTAAAAAGTTATCTATTGAAGAGATTTTCTTTGATAAACATGTAATATATGATAATAGTGTTTTAGGTAATACTTTAGAAGCATTAATTGGTTTTATTTATTTAGAAATAGGATATACAAAATGTAAAAATTTCATTTATAAAAAAATATTGAATTATCATGTAGATATTATAAAATTAAAAAATGAAATCTTCAGTTATAAAGTATGGATTATGGAGTGGTGTCAAAAGAAAAAATTTGTTATTAATTTTAATACATTTAAAGAAAAACAAGAAAAAAATAAAATTATTTATTTATCTAAATTAAAAATTTTGGAATGTAATATTAAAACTAAAGGTATAGGTACTTCAAAAAAAAAATCAGAAGAGGTATCTGCTAAAAAAGCTTATTTTGTGATAAAAAAAATACATAAAAACAAAATATATGGATAAAGAAAATTTTTTTGATATAAAATATTTTGATATTAATGGTAATAAGAAAATAAATAAATTTTTTTATAAAATAAAAGGAGAAGGTCCACCATTGATTTTGCTTCACGGGTTAATGGGAGGGCTAAGTAACTTTGAAGCAATTTTAGATTTTTTCCCTAAAAAAGGATATAGTGTAATTGCTCCTACTTTACCTATTTATAACATGCCTTTATTGTTAACTGACATTTATAATTTATCTAAATTTATAATAGATTTTATAGTAGGTATAGGAATAAAAAAAGCAACTTTAATAGGTAATTCTTTAGGTGGACATATTGCTTTGATTATAGCAAAAAGTAGAAGTGATTTGGTTCATTCTTTAGTTTTAACTGGAAGTTCTGGTTTATTTGAAAAATCTTTTGGTGGTGATTTCCCAAAAAGAGAAAATTATGAATATATTAGGAAAAAATCTCAAGATGTATTTTATGACCCTAAAATTGCTACTAAAGAATTAGTGGATGAAATATTTAGAATTATTAATGATAAAACAAAAGGAATTAAAACTTTGTATGTAGCAAAAAGTTCTATAAAAAATAACATGTCTAAAGATTTGTCAAAAATATTTCATCCTATATGTTTAATTTGGGGTAAACAAGATCCTGTTACCCCACCAAATGTTGCAAAATTATTTCATAAACTACTACCTAATTCAGAATTATATTGGATAGATAAATGTGGTCATGTACCAATGATGGAACATCCTATACAATTTATAAATATTTTAGAAAAATGGCTTTCAAAATTTAATTTTGATAATGAGAATTATTTCTGTAAAATTTAAAGGTAGCATATATAATTTTGATCAAATTTATAATAACAACATAATTTATCCAGAATATGCTTTTGCAGGTAGATCTAACGTAGGTAAATCTAGTTTAATAAATTGGATTACTAATACTAAAAAACTTGCTAAAGTATCTTCTATTCCAGGAAAAACAAAATATATAAATTTTTTTTTAATAAATAATAAATGGTTTTTAATTGATTTACCTGGATATGGATATGTTTTAAATAACTTTTTAAAAAAAAAAACAAATAATTTAGTTAAAAATTATATCTTTAAAAGAAGAAATTTATTGTGTTTATTTTTATTAATAGATTCTAGTATACCTATTCAAAAAATAGATGTAGAATTCATTAAAATGTTACATTATAAAAATATTAAGTTTAAAGTTATTTTCACAAAAATAGATAAATTATCTTATATAAAAATTAATAAAAATATAATTTCATTTATTAATTATATACAAAATAAAGATATTAATTTTCCTCAATGGTTTAAGATAACTATAAAAAAGGAAAATGGGAAAAAAAAAATTATAAATAATATACAAAATATGAATTATAAAAAAAAGCTAATAATACCTAACTCATAAGATTTTAATCCAAAACCAAATATAGTCCCTATACATACTGGAGAAATATATGATTTTTTTCTAAAATTTTCTCTAGAATGAATATTTGATATATGTACTTCTACTACAGGAGTAGATATAGATTTTATAGCATCAGCAATACCTATTGAGGTATGAGTATATGCTCCAGCGTTTAAAATAATACCGTCTGATCTAAATCCAAAAAAATGTAAAAAATCGATTATCTTACCTTCACAATTATTTTGATGATATTCTAAAATAATATTAGAAAAAAATTTCTTTTTTTTTATTTCTTTTAAAAAAGTAAAAAAATTTTTTTTACCATATATATTTATTTCTCTATTTCCCAACAAGTTTAAATTTGGCCCATTAATAATAATAATCTTTTTTTTCATTTATAATGATTTATTTTTTTTAGTCTTTATATATTTTATTTCTTTATTTTTTAAAAACCTCCAATTTCCTAATTTTACATTTTTCTTAGTTATACCGCCAAATGATATTCTATCTAGTCGTATTATATTATAATTTAAAAATTTAAACATTCTTATTATAATTTTATTCCAACCAAAATGTATTCCTATTTCAATTTTATTATACTTTATTAATTTTATAAACAATACTTTTACTCTACCTTCTTTTAAATAAATTCTACCATGTTTTATTTTTTCTAAATCTTTTGAAGATATTCTTTTGTTTAATAATACAGAATAAACTTTCTGTACTCTATATTTTGGATGAGTTAATTTTTCTGATAAATCACCATCATTTGTAAAAATCAAAATTCCAGTTGTAGACCTATCTAATCTACCTATAGGGAAAATTCTATATTTTTTGTAAAAAAAATAAGGTATTAAATCCATAACAGTTTTTCTACGAAATTTATCTTTTGTTGTTGTGATGTAACCTTTAGGTTTATTAATTAATAAATAAATTTTTTTTTTATATTTAACTCTTACTCCATTAAATTTAACAATATCATCATAATTTATTTTACATCCTAATTTTAAAACTAATTTTCCATTTACTTCAACTGTACCTAATTTAATTAGATCGTCTGCTTTTCTTCTAGATGTTATACCATTTTCTGATAAAAAATGATTTAATCTAATTTTTTTTTTCATTTTAAAATTGTAAAATTATTCTTGTTTGAAATTTTTTTAAAAAATTTTTAGATTTTTTATAATTTTTTGTAAAACCTAAAAAAAAACCACCACCACCAGAACCACATAATTTGAAATAATAAATATCATTTAATACCCCTTTTTTCCATATTTCAATAAAATGTTTTGGTATCATAGGTGAAAAATTATCTAATATATATATAGATAATTTTTTTACATGTTTTAATAACTTATGATAATCTCTATTTATAAATGATTCTATACATTTATTATTTTGTATAGAAAAATATCTTTTTATAAATTTATGAAATTTTAAACTTTTTATTTTTTTTAAAAAAATTTTGTTCATTAATGAAGTCTTACTTGGTACCCCTGAATTAATTAAAAATACACCACCTTTTTTATAATAAATAAAATTATTATATGAAATATTTTTAATATAAATATCTATACTAGATTTTAAATATATTGGTTTTTTTAAAAAACATATTAAAGGATCAATTCCAGAACTAGTCCCATGAAAAAAAGATTCCATTTTACTAAATATATTCTTTAAATAAAGTATATTTTGTTTTTCATAATAATAAGTATGATTTTTTTTTATTTTGTTATATCTATTATATATAGCTGCTACTAATGCACCAGAACTACCAACTCCGTATTGTTGTGGAATATTAGAATGAAAATATATACCTTTTTTTATATCTTCACTAAATTGTTTTAAGTCAATAATTTTTGATAATGTTTTTTGTGAACTTAAAAAATTATTGTATATATTGATATCATTATTAGAATTAATGTATTGTTTTTTTATTTTTTTGTTATTATAAAAATTTAGGTAACCTTTATAAAAATTATATGGTATAGATAATCCACTATAATTTTTAACAATAATATGTTCTCCAAACAATAATATTTTTGAAGGGAATACAAATTGTTTCATTTTTATTTTTTATTTTTGATTTAAGAAATTTTAATTTAAAATTTCGTATAATGAAAATAGCCTTATATGGACAAAATATCCTAAAAAATAATATAATATATTTAAATCAATTTATAGGCTATGCATATAATAAATCAATAGAAATTTATATAGAAAAATCATTTTTTAAAAAATTGTCTTTTTTTGAAGAATTTAAAAATTTAAATTTTCCTATATTTTCTTCTTATAAAGAATTAACTAAAGATTTTAATTTAATGTTTACTTTTGGGGGAGATGGTACTATACTTTCTGCTATTACATATATAAGAAATACTGGTATACCAATAGTTGGTGTAAATACAGGTAATTTAGGGTTTTTAGCAACTTTTAACAAAGATATTTTTATTAAAAAAATAGATAAAATTTTTAGTAAAAAGTTATACCTAATGCCTAGAAGTTTGTTATATTTAGAATCTTCATTACGAATTGATCCTTTATTTAATTATGCATTGAATGAAGTAGTTGTTTTTAGAAAAAAAACGGTATCTATGATTACTATTGATGTTTATATAGACGGTGAATTTTTAAATTCTTATTGGGCTGATGGATTAATAATTTCCACACCTACTGGTTCAACTGGATATTCCCTTAGTTGTGGTGGCCCAATTATTTGCCCAGATAATAAAAATTTTGTTATTACTCCAATTTCTCCTCATAATTTATTTTCTCGTCCATTAATTATATCAGACAATAAAAAAATTCATTTAAAGATACATAGTAGAGAAAATTTTTATTCATTATCTATGGATACAAAATTAATATCTTTAAATAAAAAAAATGAATTATACATTAAGAAAGCTCCATTTTACATATATATCTTTCAAGAAGGGAAAAACACTTATTATAAAACATTAAGAGAAAAACTACTATGGGGGATTGATAAAAGAAACTAAAAAACTTTTATATTAACAAAAAAAATTATTTATGATTTTTTTATGGAAAATTTTTTAAAAAAAATAGATTATAACAATATACCTAATCATGTAGCTGTTATTATGGATGGTAATGGTAGATGGGCAGAAAAAAGAGGTAAATTAAGAACTTATGGTTATGAATATGCTATTACATCTGTTAAAGAAACACTAATAGCTTCTCAAATATTGAAAATACCTTATATAACTCTATATGTATTTTCTTCAGAAAATTGGAAACGTCCTAAAAAAGAATTAGATTATTTAATAAATCTATTTACTTTTAAATTAGAATCTTATTTAGAAGAAATTAATAAAAAAAATATAAAAACAATTGTAATAGGGAACATAAAAAAATTTCCTACTATTCTTCAAAAAGTACTTTTATCATTGATTGAAACTACAAAAAATAATACATCAGGTACTTTAGTTTTAGCTTTAAGTTATAGTTCCAAAGATGAAATATTAAGAGCTACAAAAAATATTGCTAAAAAAATATACAATAAACAGTTTAATATAGAAGATATAAATTATTCTTTTTTTCAAAAACATCTTTATACAAAAAATTTACCAGATGTAGACTTGATTATACGAACTAGTGGAGAAAAAAGAATTAGTAACTTCTTATTATGGCAATCTGCTTATGCAGAATTATATTTTACAAATATATTTTGGCCTGATTTTAGAAGAAAAGATTTTTTTGAGGCAATTATTTCTTTTCAAAAAAGAAAACGTCGTTTTGGAAAAATTAAATAATTATTTTTATAATTAATGAAACAAAATACATATTTTTTAGGATCATTTTTAATAATTTCAATAAATTTTTTATTTTCTTCTTCTAATATTACAAATAATAATATATCATTAGAACCAATAAATAATAATTTATATGAAAAAAATACAATATTTAAACCAAATAATTTTATTTTTTTAAATAAAAAAAACTTTATTAAAAATTCGGAAATAAAATTAGATAAATTTTATAATAATATTACTATAAATAAAAAAAAATTTAAATTATTTAATAATAAAAAAATAAAAATAAATAAATATTTTAAAGGTTTAAAATATTTATTTATTAAAGATGTTAATATCGCAGGTAATACAAAATATAGTAAAGAATTTATTTGTAAAATATCTAATATTTATCCTGGAAAATTTATTGATTCATATGGAATTAATATTAATAATGCAATAAAAAAATTATTATCAGCTAATATATTTAAAAACGTATTAGTATATACAAAAAAATATTATAAAAATAAAATATATTTATTATTTAAGTTAGAAGATTTAGACAATTATAAAACTATTGATAATGTTGTATTAGAAAATAATTTTAAACAAAATATTAATATAGATCAGTTTAAAATATTGAATGAAATAAAACATAAAAAGATAGTATCTAAAGATATTATTAATCAAGCAATACGTAATATTGAAGACTTTTATAAAAATAATGGATATCACGAAGTTGAAGTAAAATATAATATAATAAAAAATAATAATAATAATACTTTATCATTTTTTGTAAATATTGGAGAAAAAATAAAAATAGAAAAAGTTATTTTTGATGGTAATAAAAAAATTAGTGATAGAAAATTGATTAGTTTTTTTAAACTTACCCCACAAATTTTTTCTTTTTCAATAATACAAGAACCTATAAATTTATTTATTGAAAATAAATTAAAGTCTAGTATAGAAAAAATAAAAGATGAATATAATTCTATAGGTTTTATAGATACTAATGTTTTTTTAGATTATGTTTGGAAAAATATAAATGGTAATTACGGAATAAAAATAAAAATTATTGAAGGGAATAAATACTATTTAGATAATATTAATATAATTGGAAATAAAGAATTATTTAATTTAAGCAATATATTATGTTATAAAAAAGGGGATATTTACAATAAATTTGATATAAAAAAAAAAATATCAGATGTAGAAAATACTAGCATAATAAAATATTATTTAGATAATGGATATCCATTTGTGAAATTATATTATAAAGAAAATATTATAAATGATAATAAAATAAAATTAAACGTTCTTGTTAAAGAAAATTCAAATTATAATATTAATAATATTAAAATATATGGTAATAACATTACTAATGATTATGTAATTATGAAAAATATATTTGTATCTCCAGGAGATGTATTTTCAATGGATAAGATTAAAAAAAGTTTACTAAACTTAAAGAAGTTAGGTATTTTTCAAGATGTATATTTTAATATTTGTTTAAAAAATTACAAAGAAAAAAAAATATTAGATTTAGAATGGCATATAAAAGAAAAAACTAATAATAGTGAAATTCATCTTAATGGTGAAATGGATGGTAAAAATATTATAGGTAGTTTACAACTAAATATAAATAATTTTTCAATTAAGAATATTTTTAATTGGAACAAATGGGGTCCTTTCCCTCAAGGTGATGGACAAAAATTAACTATACATAGTAAATTAGGGCAATATTTAAAATATTTAGGTATTTATTTTAAAGATAATTTCATAATAAATAAATTATATAAGCCTATTGATATTTTTATTAAAAATGATTATTCTTCCAAAAAATTAGTGGATAGAGATTATTTTTTTTATACAGTAGATTACGTTAAAAATAATATAAAAAGTAAAATTGATGTAAAGAAAAATTTAACATCTTTAATATTTACAAAAAATCACTTCAAAAATTATCCATATTCTAAAATGTCTATATTATTTAATAATGAATATTCTATTATATTACCAAATAATAAATTAAAATATAATAAAATTAATGATTTTAATACTTCTATTTTATTTAATAGAGATACCACAAATAATGATAGTATTTACCCATTAAAAGGGACTAAAATAGTATTAGACTATACATATACTCCTGCGTCTATTATACATAATATTTGTAATAAATTAAATTTTTATAAAAAAATAACAAATAATAATGATATAAAATGGATAAAATATTCTAAGTTTAGAATTAATTATGATTTTTTTAAAAAAATAGGTAAAAATATTGTTTTAAGAATAGGTGGAGAATTAGGTATAATAAACCCATATGATTTAAATGAAAAAATTTTTCCATTTCAAATGTTTTATATGGGTGGAAGTAAAAAATATGAAAAATATAATTTAATTCCATTAAGAGGGTATTCTTTTCCTGAAAAAGGATATGAATATAAAATATCTGAAAAAGGTGGCACAATATATAAAAAAATAATATTAGAAATACGTAGGATGATATATAAAAAATCAAATTATTTCAAATCTTGGATAGATACTTTTATAGAAGCAGGTAATATTGGCTCATCATATAAAGATTTAACATCATTTTATATGAATAAATCTGTAGGAGTTGGTGTACGTTTTTTTTGGGGGCCTATAGGATATTTCGGGATAGATTTAGCTTATCCATTAAATTTAATTAAAGAAGATATACGTAAATGTAGATTACATTTTATTTTTGATAAAAACTTATGATAAATTATAAAAAATGGTACCTCCCGGAATTGAACCGGGGACACAAGGATTTTCAGTCCTTTGCTCTACCAACTGAGCTAAGATACCTAAAATAAATATAAAAAAGTTTTGTATTTTGTGTTAAAATATAAAAAATTAATTTATAAATTAAAAATAATTTTTTAAAAAAAATATATATAATTAAAAAAATATTAGTGAATTTAATATATAATAATTTTTATAATGTTTAATTTTAGTATAGTTATAATAACTATACTTTTTTCAGCATTTTTTTCAGGTATTGAAATGGCTTTTATTACATCAAATCTATTTAAAATAGAGTTAGAAAAAAATAAAAAATCTTTTCGTTATAAAATTCTTTCTAAAAGTATAAAAAATTCTAGAAAATTTATAACAACAATGTTAATAGGTAATACTATATCTTTAGTAATATATGGTATTTATATGGCGAAGATATATTTTTATATTATACCAGAAAAATTTTTTAATAATTCTATTTGGTTATTCTTATCAGAAACTATTTTTTCTGCAATAATAATTTTAATTGTTGGAGAATTTATACCTAAAATTATATTTAGTATATATTCAAATGAATTATTAAATATATGTATTATACCAGTATATGTAATATATATTATATTATATCCAATTACAAATTTAATTATATTTCTTTCTAATATATTTTTAAAAATTTTAGGAGATAAAAGTTATTATAAAAAAAAAATTTTTGATAAAGATGATTTAATTAATTTTTTATCAGAAAATATAAAAAAAAGTTTTATAATAAAAGGATTTATAGAATCTAAAATTGAAATATTTCATAGAGCATTAGATTTTTCAGAAAAAAAAGCTAGAGAATGTATGGTCCCCAGAAAAGAAATAATATCTTTCGAAATTAAAGAATTTTCTATGGATAAAATAAAATCTATATTTACAGATAGTGGATTATCTAAAATTATAGTGTATAAAAATAACATAGATAATATAGTTGGATATATTCATTATTTAGAATTTTTTAAAAATCCAAAAAATATTAATTCTGATATTAGATCTGTGGAATTAGTATATGTTACTACTCCTATCAAAGAAATAATGGATCTTTTAATTAGAAATAAAAGAAGTATTGCTATAGTATTAGATGAATATGGTGGTACAGCTGGTTTAATTACTATAGAAGATATTTTAGAAGAATTTATTGGAGATATAAAAGATGAACATGATGAAATTTTTTTATTAGAAAAAAGAATTAATAATAGTGAATTTTTATTTTCTGCACGTTTAGAAATAAATTTTATTAATAATAAGTATAATTTAGGTTTACCAACATCTAAAAAATACGATA
The DNA here is from genome assembly GCF_014251975.1 of Blattabacterium cuenoti. Lineage (GTDB taxonomy): Bacteria > Bacteroidota > Bacteroidia > Flavobacteriales > Blattabacteriaceae > Blattabacterium > Blattabacterium cuenoti_AM. Next base: position 455,521 of record NZ_CP059204.1, on the reverse strand, counting down.
CTTTAGGAGGGTTAATAGTAAATTATACAGGTAATATTCCTAAAAATGGAGATAAAATTTTAATTAAAAAAAATTTTAGTATTTATATAAAAAAAGTATCTAAAAATAAAATAGAAGAAGTGTTTATAAATAAAAAAAAATGTTTTTAATTTAGTTAAATTTTATTTTATCATTCATTATTAATTATTTCTTTTTTTATTTTTTCTTTAGCTTTTTTTAAAAATCTTACACCTTCACCTAACCCTCTAGCTATTCCTGGTATTTTTTTTGGTCCAAAAATTAAAATAGCAATAAAAATAATTAAAAAACTTTCCTCAATGCTAATAAATAATAATTGTTTCATTTTTCTTTATAATTATATTTTTTTTATATTATATAATGTTCACTATTAACATATTTAATATAAATTAAAAAATATTACTAATTTAAATTTTAGTACTACATTAAATATATTTTTCAATTTTTTCAATTTGTAATTTGTTAAAAAAATTAGAATAATGAACTTTTATAAATCTATAGACTATTTTATTAACAATCCAATTCATACCATTTTTATAATTGTTAATTTAATATTAATGGAAATAATTTTATCTATAGATAATGCTATGATATTATCTTCTATGATTATTAATTTAGAAGAAAAAGAACAGAAAAGGGCTATTAAATATGGAATTATAGGGGCTTGTTTCTTTAGATGTATATGTTTATTATTTATTACTTATTTAGTAAAAATTAAATTATTAAAATTATTAGGTGGCCTATATTTAATTTTTACTGGACTTAGTCACATAAAAAACAAAAACAAAAAAACTATAAAAAATAAAAAAGTTATTCCTTTTTGGAAGGTTATTGTTCGCATGGAAATTATAGATTTAGTTTTTTCTATAGATAATATTTTTGCATCAATATCATTATCTAATAATTTATTATTAATAACTATTATAGGAGTATTTTTAGGTATATTATTTATGAGAATATCAACAATTTTTTTTGTAAAATTTATAAACAAATTTAAAAAATTTAAAAACTATATTTTCTTAATAATAATTCTTCTTGGCGTAAAGTTAATTTTTTCTTTTTTATATTATTTCGTAATAATACCATATTATGATATAATTAATAATTTATTTCCTTTTTTTACTATTTTTTTACTTATATTTTTAATTTTAAAAAATAAAATAAATTTATAATAATATTTTTATAGGATTTTCTAATAATTTTTTTATATAATTTATATAGCTACTACCCATAGCCCCATCTATTACTCTATGATCACAAGATAGTGTTACTCTCATAACATTCCCTATTACTATTTCTGAATTTATTACAATAGGCTTTTTAATTATAGATCCTATAGAAAGAATAGATGAATTAGGGCTATTAATAATTGAAGTAAAAGAATCTATTCCAAACATTCCAAGATTTGATACAGTAAAAGTACTATTTTTCATTTCTTCTATTTTTAATTTTTTCAGTTTTGAACGAATAATTTTATCTTTAATTTCTTTAGAAATTTGTAATATAGATTTTTTATCTGCATTATTAATAACTGGGACCAATAACCCTTCTTTTATAGCTACTGCAAAACCAATATTTATTGATTTATTGTAATAAGTATATTCTTCATTCCAAGATACATTTATATTAGGATTCTTTTTTAAAGAATTAGCAGAAGCTTTTATAATAATATCATTAAAAGAGATTCTATTTTCTAAGAAAAGTTGATTATTAATATTTTTTCTAAATTCTATAAGTTTGTCAACATAAATATCACTAAATAAATAATAATGAGGTGCAGAATATTTAGAATAAGATAAGTTTTTAGCAATTTGTTTTCTCATGTAAGAATGAGGTATTTTATTATAGTATTCTTTATTTTTTTTATCATTATTTTTTAATAATTCAATATCTCTTTTTATTATTCTTCCATAATCTCCACTACCTTTTATATTCGTGGTAGATATATTTATTTTTTTAGCTATTTTTTTAGCTAAAGGTGATATTAATTCTCGGTCTTTTTTATGTATATCATTTGATGATGATACTATATTTTCTTTTTTAATTAAATGATTTATATCCTCTCCTTCTTTTCCTATAATAGCTATTATATCATTTACTCTAGTTTTTTCACCTTCTTTAACTCCAATAAAAAGCAAAATACCATTTGTATCTACCTCAAAATCTTGTATAGCTTTGTCTGTTTCTATTTCAGCTAAGATATCACCTTCTAAAATTTTATCTCCTATTTTTTTATTCCATTTAACTAATGTCCCCTCTTCCATAGTATCACTTAATTGGGGCATAGATATTATTTTTGCCATTATATTCTATTGTATTTTTATTTTAAAAAAGGATAATTTGTCTCATCATAAACATTATCGTACATGTTTTTTAAAGTAGGATATTCAGATTTTTCAGCAAAATCTACACAATAATTTACTTTTTTTTTTATTAAATTTTCTATATTATTTAAGTAGTCTAAACTTTCTAAGTTATTACCTATTATAAAATTTTTTAATTTTAAAATTGGATCTTTTTTTTTAAAAAAAATTATTTCTTCTTTACTACGATATGATTCAGTATCAGACATAGAATGACCTCTATATCTATAAGTCTCAATATCTAAAAATGTTGCGCCTTTGCCTATTCTTGCCCTATCAATTGCAGTAAAAGCTACTTTAGCTATTTTTTCTGGATCCATCCCATCTACTGAATAAGACGGCATACCATATGACAATCCAGTTTTATATATTTCTTCTATATTGGTACTTCTTTTAATAGATGTTCCCATAGCATATTTATTATTTTCACATATAAAAACTACAGGTAGTTTCCACATCATAACCATATTAAATGTTTCGTGTAGTGATCCTTGTCTAATTGCACCATCACCCATTAATGTTAATGTAACAGATTTTCTATTAAAATATTTATCTGAAAAAGCTATTCCAGCACCCAATGGTATTTGCCCTCCTACTATACCATGTCCACCATAAAATCTATTTTTACGACTAAATATATGCATTGATCCCCCCATTCCACATGATGTTCCAGTACTTTTACCTAATAATTCTGCCATTACTTTTTTAGGATCTACACCCATAGATATTGGAAATATATGACATCTATAAGCAGTAATTAAATTATCTTTTGTCATATCCATAGCATGAGTTAATCCTGCTGGTATTGCTTCTTGTCCATTATAAAGATGTAAAAATCCTCGTATTTTTCTTTTTATATATAAAGATCTACATTTATCTTCAAATTTTCTCCAAAAAGACATGTCCTCATACCATTTTAAGTAAGTTTTTTTGGTTATTTCTTTCATAAGAAAGAATTTAGTTTAAAACAAATTTAATATTTAGTAATAAAATTTCAAATATTATATTAATGGGATAATATCTTCTAATTTCATTTTTCTAGAACCTTTTATTAAAATATAATCTATATTATTTATAGGATTTTTTTTTATCCATTTAGCAAAATCTTTTTTTATTAAAAATTTTTTTATTATACAATGGTTAATATTTTTACTATAAAAAAAATTTTTTCCTATTAAGTAAGATATAATATTTTTCCCCATTAAAAAAAATATTATTTTTTCATGTTCTTCAATGGAATACTTCCCTAATTCTAACATATCTCCTAATATAATTATTTTTTTACCATTAATATTATTAACGAAAAAATTTAGTGATTTAATCATACTAGTAGGATTTGCATTATAACAATCTAAAAAAATTTTTTTATTTTTTTTTTTTATAATTTGAGATCTATAGTTATTTGGTATATATTTCTCTACAGCATTTTTAATATCTATTAAAGATACTTTAAAATAAATACCAATAGTTACAGATGCAGCGATATTATATAAATTATAATCCCCTATAAGAGGAGAAATAATTTTTATATTATTAAATAGTAAAAAAGATTTTTTCAAATTTTTTCCTATTGAGTTAAAAAAATATTTAAATTTTATATCTGATACTTGATCTTTATATGATGAAAAAATAAATTTTTTCATATATATACTGTTTATATTTTGTATTGGATCATCACCATTTATAAATACTAATCCATTTTTTTTTCTTAAAAAATTATATAATTCTAGTTTACTAGTAATTACACCTTGTTCACTTAAAAATCCTTCTAAATGAGCTTTACCAAAATTTGTAATATAACCATAATTAGGATAAACTATGTTGCACATATTTTTTATTTCATTTTTATGATTAGCTCCTATTTCTATAACAGATATTTGAGTATTTCTAGATATAGAAAGTATAGTTAATGGAATACCTATATGATTATTAAAATTTTCTTTAGTAAAATGAACTTTATTATATTTTTTTTTTAAAATTTCTTTTATTAATTCTTTTGTTGTTGTTTTACCGTTACTTCCAGCTATAACTATAATAGGGATATTTTTATTTTTATATCTATGATACATTGCTAATTTTTGTAAAAATAATAATGAATCATGTACAAATATCATTTTTTTATTACATGAAAAAAAATATTTTTTATCGTCTATAATAGATAATATAGCACCTTTTGAAATAGCTTCTGATGCAAATTTATTACCATTAAATCTTTTTCCTTTTAAAGAAAAAAAAATTGAACCATTTTTTACTTTTCTACTATCTATTTCTATACCACTAGAAATAGTATATATACTATAAACATTTTTAATAATATCCATAAAACTTACCAAGTAAATCTTTTTATAATTTTATTTTTATATAGTTCCATTATGGAATGTCCATTATGTAATGGTCTAAAATATACTTTCTAATATAGGTAAATTTACTATAGAATTTATACTACTATGTACATTTTGTATAAAATTTAATTTTATTTGTAATTGAATAGAATTTTTTATGAAAAAACTTCACTTCACAATATTTTATTATTCTATTGTAAAAATTTTTATAAAAGTTGATAATTTTTTGTATTAGTTAAGTGATATAAAGTTAAGTGATAGAAAAAATTTTTTATTAAAATAAAAAAAATAAGTAAAATTTAATAATGATAATATATTTATAATATTTATGAGATTAATTATACTTTTTTATACTTTATATTAAAAATATTAATTTTGTATAGTTAAATTTCTAGTTCTAAATTAAAAAAAAATATGAATATTTTTGTTAATAATGTAATTTATATAAAATGTAATGATAAAATGATAAATTATAATTTTTATTCTAAATAATAATTAAAATATACAAACAATACAAATTTTTATTTAAAATAATTAGTTATTACTTATAAATTCTAATTATATGAATGTAAGCTTTATTGAATATGTTTTAAAAAAATGTAGAAAGTTATTTTTAGAAAAATTTAGTTATTATGGATTATCTTGGATATATATGAAAAATTATTCTATAATAGATCAAATTTTTATGAAAATTATTAGAATAAAAAATATTACTTTTAATAAATTAGAAAATGATTCATTTAAAAACAATAAAATAAAAAATACATATATAGATATTGTAAATTATTTGATTATTGCGTTAATAAAATTATATGTAAAATATAATAAAGTTAAAATATCAAACTTAGAATATATTATTAATTTATATGATAATATAATATATAAAATTAAAATAAAATTTTATATAAATAAATCAAAATTTGTAAATTATTCTACGGATAATATTTTAAATAATATATTATTTTTAAAAAAAACATTTAAAAAACTATCTTATTATCAATTAAAAAAAAATTATTTAGATCTATTAATTAAAATTATTGTTTTTTTAAAAGTAAAAAGATAAATGATGAAAAAAAAGATTATAGTTGCAAATTGGAAAATGAATCATGATTTTTATGAAACTACTTCTTTTTTAAGAAACATTTTAAAAATTGTATTTGAAAAAAAAATAGAACATAATAAAAAAATTATTATAGCACCTTCTTATCCATTTTTACATATTTCTAATCAAATTGTTCAAGGAACTTTTATAAATATTGCATCGCAAAATGTATGTTGTATGGAACATGGAGCATATACAGGAGAAGTATCTGCTATAATGTTAAAATCTATAGGTATTAGAAGTGTAATTGTTGGTCATAGTGAAAGAAAAAAATATTTTTTCGAAAAAGAAAGTATTTTTTTAAAAAAAATAAAAGTATCAATAAAACATAATATTTATGTTATTTTTTGCGTAGGAGAAACGCTTGATGATAGAAAAAAAAATAAACATTTTTCTGTTATAAAAAATCAGTTATATGAAACTGTATTTAATTGCACTGAAAAAGAAATTTCATATTTATGTATAGCATATGAACCGATATGGGCTATAGGTACTGGTAAAAATGCAACTAATGAACAAATTCAAATTATGCATAAATTTATTAGATCTTTATTTTTTAAAAAATATGGGAGTTATGTCGCTAACAATATATATATTTTATATGGCGGTAGTATAAACCATACTAACGTAAAAAGAATACTTTATGAAAAAGATGTTGATGGTGGATTAATAGGGAATTCTTCACTAAAATTGGACAATTTTTTAAAAATAATTAATTCTTAAAATAAAATTAAAGTATATTTGCTTTTAAAAATATTTTTAAGGCCTCGTAGCTTAAATGGATAGAGCATCTGATTACGGATCAGAAGGTTATGGGTTCGAATCCCTTCGGGGTCTTTTTTTTTACCCTAAATAAGGTTTTAATATTTTGCTTCTAGATGAATGTTTCAATCTTTTTAAAGCAATACTTTCAATTTGTCTTACTCTTTCTCTAGTTAAATCACAAAATTGACCAACTTCTTCTAAAGTCATAGGAGGAGATCCATTTAATCCAAAGTGTAATATAATAACACGCCGTTCTCTTTCACTTAATGTTTCTAATATTCTTTTTATATCTTTTTTTAATGATTCTTTTTCTAAATCTTCATCTGGTCTAGGGGATTCATCTGATCTAACTAAATCATATAAATTAGAATCTTCTCCTTCTACTAATGGAGCATCCATGGATATATGTCTACCTGAATTTTTTATTGAATCTTCAACATCTTTTTCATTCATATTTAAATGATCAGATATTTCACTTATAGATGGTGTTCTTTGTAATTCTTGCTCTAATTGTGCTAGAGTTTTTAATATTTTATTTAGTAAAGCTAATTTATTTGTTGGTTGCCTTATAGAACGTGATTGTTCGGCTATTGCTTGCAAAATTGCTTGTCTTATCCACCAAACAACATAAGAAATACATTTAAAACCTCTTGTTTCATCAAAACGTAATATTCCTTTTATTAATCCTAAATTTCCTTCATTTATTAAATCACATAAACTTAAACCCTGATTTTGATATTGTTTAGCTACGGATACTACAAATCTTAAATTTGCATTAACTAATTTATTTATAGATGATGTATCACCTTTTCTTGCTTTTCTAGCATATTCTACTTCTTCTTCAGGTGTAAGTAATGGTATTTTACCAATTTCGTGAAGATATTTATCTAATGATTCTGATTCTCTATTGGTAACTTGTTTAGTTATCTTAAGCTGTCTCATAATAATTAATTCTATTGTTTATAATTTTTTTTATTTTTAGGAAGTAAAATTTTTCTGGACAATTTTATTTTTTTATTTTTTTCATCGATACCTATTACTTTTACATCAATAATATCTCCTATATTAAATTTTTCTTTTATATTTATATTTTTCCATTCTATTTCAGAAATATGTAATAAACCTTCTATACCTTTAGATATTTCAACAAATACTCCAAAATCTTTTATTGATTTTACTTTAGCATTATAAATTTTACCTAATTCTGGTATAAAAGTAATATTCTTAATTTTTTCAATCGCTTTATCAATTTCTTCAAAACTTTTTCCTATAATTTCAATATAACCAAGATTTTCTTTTTCTTCTATAATTATATTAGTATTAGTTTTAGATTGTATTTCTTGAATAATTTTTCCACCAGCACCAATAACTAATCCAATACATCTTTTTGGTATACTAAAAGTATATATTTTAGGTACATTTTGTTTCATTTCTTTTCTATGAATAGGTAATATTTTAAACATTTTTTTTAAAATAAATATTCTACCTTCTAATGCTTGTTTTAAAATATTTCTTAATATTTGTAATGTTAGTCCTTTTATTTTTTTTACATCCATTTGGCATGCTGTAATACCTTTCTTTGTACCTGTAATTTTAAAATCTAAATCACCAAAATAATCTTCTTCTCCTATAAGATCAGAAATAATAATATGTTTATCATTATCCATAATTAAACCCATAGATATACCAGATACTGGGCTTTTAATAGGGATACCAGCATCCATTAGTGCTAAACTTGCTGCACAAACAGTAGCCATAGAAGATGATCCATTAGATTCTAAAATATCGGATACAATACGTATAGTATAAGGATTTTTAGGTATTATATTTTTTAATGCGCGTTGTGCTAAATTCCCGTGACCTACTTCACGCCTAGAAACACCTCTAATATGTCTAATTTCTCCAGTAGAAAAAGGTGGAAAATTATAATGTAAATAAAATTTTTCATTGTTTTCCATAGTAACATTATCTATTTTATTAACATCTAATGATGATCCTAATGTTACTGTTGTTAAAGATTGGGTATCTCCTCTAGAAAACAAGTTTGAACCGTGGACTCCAGGTAAGTAATCTACATAACTAGATATTGAACGAATTTGTTTATTATTTCTACCATCTAGCCGTATACCGTTTTCAATAAGTAATTTTCTAATTAGTTTTTTTTTTATTTCATTATAAAATTTGTCAAATATAAATTCTTTTTCTTCTATTTCCTTTTCTGTAAAAAATTGTTGTTTAAAATTATTCAATATTTTTCTTTCTTGAATTAACCTACTTTTTTTATCTAATAATTTTTCAAAGACATTTTTTATTTTATCATAAAGTGAAGAAAACATTTTTTTTTTTATTGTTAAATCATCTTTATTTTCTTTTTTTGTTACATTCTTTTTTGAAATTTTAAGTTTATTAATTAAATGTTTTTGTGCTTTAATTTGAGGAATAATTAATTTATGTGCTTCTTCAACTATATATATAAAATCTTCCTCTTTAATTTCTTTCATTTCTCCTTCTATCATAATAATTGAATCTTTTGATGCACCAACAATTAAATCAATATCAGCTTCTTTTAGTTGATCTAAACTAGGATTAACAAAGAATTTTTTATTTATTCGTATAATTCTAATTACTGATACTGGGCCATAGAATTGTATCCCTGATATTGATAGTGCAGCAGATGCTGCTAATCCTGCTAAAATATCAGGTATAACTGTATTATCATACGATAATAAAGAAATCATTATTTGTATTTCTTTATTTAAATTTTCTGGGACCATAGGCCTCAAGGTTCTGTCTACAAGCCTCATAGTTAAAATTTCTTCGTTAGATGGTCTTCCCTCTCTTTTTATGTAACCCCCTGGTATTTTACCACATGCTGAATATTTTTCTCTATAATCTACAGTTAATGGTAAAAAATTTGTTTCATTTTTAATTTCTTTATGAGATTCAACTACAGTAGCTAATAGTATTGTATTATTAAGACGTACAGTAGCAGATCCATCCGATTGTCTTGCCAAAGATCCAGTTTCTATTATTATTTTACGACCATCATTTAAAGAAATATTTTCTTGTATAAGATCTGGCATAATTACATATTTTTCATTATTATTTTCTTAAACCTAGACGTTTTATGATTTTTTTATAATTTTCTTCACTATTTTTTTTAATGTATTTTAATAATTTTTTTCTTTTACCAACTAACTTAATTAGAGATCTTTCTGTATTGAAATCTTTTTTATTTTTTTTTAAATGGACATTTAAGTGATTAATACGATAAGTTAATAATGCAACTTGTACTTTTGTATTTCCTGTGTCAAAAATTGATTTTCCATAATCTTTAAATATTTTTTTTTTTTCCCCCAAAGTTAGATTCATGTACTTTTAAAATTAAAAATATTTTTTCAATTTAATTATTAATTAATTCTAATATAGAATTTATATATTTTCTATTGTTAGATAAACGAGGTATTTTATTTTGTCCTCCTAGTTTATTGTATTTTTTCAACCAGTCATAGAATAATCCTTTTCTAGCAACATTAATAATTGGAGGTTGTAGAATCATATTTTTATATCTTTTTGTTTCATAATCAGAATTTAATTTTTTTAGCTCATGATCCAAAATATATCTAAATTCTTGTATATCATTAGGTCTTTTTTGAAATTCTATAATCCATTCGTGAGAACCAGATTTCCCATTATCCATATAAATTGGGGCAACAGTATATTCATAAACAATAGAATTTGTTTTTTTACAAGCTATTTTTATTGCTTCTTCTGTATTATCAATAATTAATTCTTCTCCAAAAGAATTAATATAATGTTGAGTTCTACCAGATATTAAAATTCTATATGGACATAAATTAGTAAATTTTATTGTATCACCTACAATGTATCTCCATAGACCTGAATTAGTAGATATTACAATAGCATAATTTTTATTTAATTTTACATCAGAAATAGGAATTATTTTAGGATTAGATTTATTTATATCTTCTATAGCAATAAACTCATAAAAAATTCCGTGATTTAATAATAATAGAAGATCTTTAGAATTTTTTTGGTCTTGTATAGCAAAAAATCCTTCTGAAGCACTATATACTTCACAATAATTAACAGAATTATTAAATAATTTATTATATTGAATTAAGTAAGGTTTTAAACTAACACCCCCATGAAAAATTACTTCCATATTTGGCCATATTTCATAAATATTTTTTTTATTAAATTTTGATAACAATTTGTTTAAAAAAAATAATAACCAAGAACAAACCCCCAAAATTATTCTAACATCTTTAAATACTGTTTCTTGTATTATTTTATAAATTTTTTTTTCCCATGAATTAATTAAAGTTATTTTTTTTCCAGGTATACAAATATATTCTATCCACAATGGAAGATTCTTAATTAAAATAGATGAAAGATCACCATAAAAAGTTTTATATTCTTTGTATATAGAATAACTTCCTCCTAAACGGACTGCTTTACCAAAAAAAATTTTTGTATTTGGATTATTATGAATATAAACAGATAACATATCTTTACCTGCTTTATAATGACAATCATACATCGATGATGATGTAATTGGTATATATTTACTTTTTTCACCAGTGGTTCCAGAAGATCTGGCAAACCATTTTACTCTTCCGGGCCATAAAATATTTTTTTCTCCTTTTCTAATTCTATCAATATTTTTTTTCAAATCATTATAATTAGATATTGGTATTCTTTCAGAGAAAAGTTTATATTTTTTTATGTCATTAAATCCATATTTTTTACCAAATTCTGTATTTTTTGCGGATAATACCAATTGATACATTAATTTATATTGAATATCTACTGGATAACGCATAAATAAATTAATTTCTTTAATTCTTTTTTTTAAAAAAAAAGAAGATAAATAACCTGATAAATAGTTTATCATTTTAATTATTTTTAATATTGTTTTTGTTAAATAAATAGATAGATACTATTCCAAAAGTTAATTGTTTAATGTAAATATTAATGAATTTATGATATTCTAATAATTTTTTCATGTATAGACCATTATAACGAAATAACTTAATTGATTTTTGTAAATAATTATAGGCATAATAATTATTGGATAATAATCCTCCTATTTTATAAGTAATTAAATAATTATATAAATAATATATTTTTCTAATAAATAAATTAGATGGTCTAGAAAATTCTAGTATATCAATTATACCATATGGTTTTAATACACGATATATTTCTTTAATAGAATTATCTATATCAGTAAAATTTCTTATTCCAAAAGAAATTGTAACAATATCAAATGTTTCATTATCAAATGGAATATTTATAGAATTACCAACAATAAATTTTATTCTTTTTTTTAGTTTTAATGAAATTTTTTTTTTTGCTATTTCAATCATTTTATCAGAATAATCTATTCCAATAACGTAAGAATTTTTAAACTTTTTAGCTAACGCTATTGCTAAATTACCTGTGCCAGTAGCTAAATCTAATATTTTGTAAATATTCTTATGTTTAATAATTTTCATTTTTAGTAAGTTAACAGATTGTTGCCTCCATAAATAATCTAATCCAAAAGATAGAAAAAAATTAATTATATCATATTTTTTAGATATTTTATTAAACATATTTTTTATATTTTCTTCGTTATAAGTAGAATTGTAGATTTTTTTCATAAAAATAAAAAAATGGTTTTATTAAAAAATACAATGTTTATTAATAATTAAACAAAAAATTATAAAAATTTATATTTTTTATTTAGTAGAATTAAACTTTTTTGTATTTTCTGTAATTACAATGTTTTTATTTTTACAAATAATAAAAAAAATTATAAAAACAACTTTAAAAATAAATTTACAATTAAAATATTAACATATTAAAATTTTATTTTTAAAACTTAAAAAGTTTATAAAATTATTGTCATGATTTGGAAAATAAAAAAATTTCTTATAAATACATATAGAATATTTTAAAATAACTAATATGAAAGAAAATATACATCCAGAAAATTATAGATTTGTTGTATTTAAAGATATTAATAATGATAAAACATTTATTTGTAAATCTACGGTAAATACAAAAGAATCAATAAAAATAAAAGATAAAAATTATCCATTATATAAAATGGAAATATCTAGCTATTCTCATCCATTTTTTACAGGAGAAAAAAGATTTTTAGGTAAAACAGGTCCTGCTGAAAAATTTAAAAGAAAATATGAAAAATTCAAAAAATTATAATAAAATTAGCTATAATTACCAATAATAAATTTAAAATTTTTATATTACAGTTAAAAAAAGATTGTTAAAATGTTTTTATAAAAAAATAAATAATATATTTTATTTATTTGTTTTTTTGTGGTTAAGTAAAATTACTTATTTTTAATTATTTAATCATATTATATTGATTGAAATTATATAACTAAAATTACTAATTTAATAATAAATAAATTCACATAAATTACAATTTAGATAATAAAAATAAATATTTTTGGTAGGGTATAAGGAGAATAAGTATAAGGGTAATAAGGGTATATATAAAAAATAGTTATGAAAAAAGAAAAAATATTTTTAGTGTAATACTAAAAAAATAACATACAAAGATTTAATTTACAATTATCCCCTATTTTCTCAAACAAATTAAATTATAAAAATAATAAATAAATTTAAAAAAAATAATGAATCTAAAATATAGAAAAAAAAAAATAAAAGAAAATTTTAAACTTCTTGAAAACTGGGAAAATAGATATGAATATTTAATAGATTTAGGGAATAAATTAAAAAAAAAATCAGATAAATTTAGATCTAAAGATAAATTAATTTATGGATGCCAATCTAATTTGTGGTTAGAAGCTAAATATAATAAAAAACGTATTTTTTTTGATGCAGATAGTGATGCATTATTACCAAGAGGAATTGCTGCACTTATTATTTATTTATATTCTGGATTGTTAACTACAGAAATTATTAATTCTAATTATGATTTTATTTCTGAAATTGGTTTTTCTAACTTTTTATCACCAAATAGATCTAACGGTATGATATTGTTAGTAAAAAAAATAAAACTATATTCTATAAATTTTGAATACAAAAATTCTGTTGAGAATAATTATAATAAAAATATTTTACAAAAATAATTTTTTTTCTAACAAACAAAAAGATTCTAATAAACAAAAAGATATATATATGTATTTATTGTAATTAATTAAATTACAATAATGATTTTCTCATACTAGCTATAGGTATATTCATTTGATCTCTATATTTTGTAATAGTCCTTCTAGCAATAATATATCCCTGTTTTTTTAGTATTTCTGATAATTTATAATCAGTAAAAGGATATTCTTTATTTTCTTTGGATATTGATTCATCTAGTAATTTTTTAATTTCAATAGATGATATATATTTTCCTTTTATATTTTTAATTTTTTCTGAGAAAAAACTTTTAATCAAAAATGTTCCATATGGTGTATTTACATATTTATTATTAGCTACTCTAGATACTGTAGATATATCCACTCCAATTTTTTCAGATATATTTTTTAAAATCATTGGTTTTATTTTTAGAATATCTCCAGTTAAAAAATATTCTTTTTGATAATTTATAATTGCATTCATAGTTGAAATTAATGTATTTTTTCGTTTTTTTACAGTATCGATGAACAATTTTGCTGAATTAATTTTATTGTTAATATATACTATTGTTGTTTTATATTTTCTTTTTAAATTTTTATAATATTTTAACATATTTAAATATGAACATGATATTTTTAGATTTGGATAGTTACTTTTATTTAAAACTAACTCTAATTTTTCGTTATCTGAAATATATATAGTAAAATCAGGAATTATATTATCTGAAATTTTTATATTTTCAGAATAAATTCTACCTGGTTTTGGATTTAATTTTTTTACTATAAAAATAATTTGTTTTAATTCATTTTTCGTTACATTTAATTTTTTTTGCAATTTTAAGTAATATTTTTTTACAAAATAATTAAAATAATTTTTTACCATTTTTATTGCTAATAATATATATAAATTTTTATTTCTTATTTCATTTAATTGAATTAATAAACATTCTTGTATATTTCTTGATCCTGTACCAATAGGTTCTAATTTTTGTATATATTTTTTTATAAGATATTCAATTTTATCTTCTTTTATTAATTTTCCCATAATTATAAAAATATCATTTACAATATTTTTAGACTTAATTCTTAAGTAACCATCGTCATCTATATTTCCCAATATAAATTCAGATATAAGTAAATCTTCTTTATTTAATGTAAAAGTATTTAATTGATTTTTTAAATATTCTTGAAAAGATATATTATAAGTTATAAATATATTATTTTCTTCTACATTGTCTATATTTATATTATTTATTTTAAAATTATTATTTTTATAATATTCTATTTTAGAATTATTAAAATGTTCATAAAAACGACCTTTTTGTTCATTTATTTTATTTTCTTTATTTAAAATATCTATATTAAATTCTTCATCACTATCGTATAATAAGTTTTCTTCTAAAGCAGGATTTTCTTCAATTTCTTTTTGAATTATTTTTTCAAAATCTAAAGTAGATAATTGAACTAATTTCATTAATTTTATTTGTATTGGAGAGAGTTTATATTGTTTTTTTTGTAATAATTCATTTTTTAATAACATAATAATTAAAATTCTGCATTATTTGGCGTTCTTGGAAATGGTATTACATCACGAATATTTTTCATACCAGTTATAAATTGAATTAATCTATCTAAACCCAATCCAAACCCACTATGAGGAACTGATCCAAAAAGTCTAGTCTCTATATACCACCATAGATTTTTTTTACTTATTTTAGTTTTTTTTATTCTATTAATAAGAAATTCATATCGTTCTTCTCTTTGAGATCCTCCAATTATTTCTCCTATATATGGAAATATTATGTCCATAGCTTTAACTGTTAAACCATCTTCATTTATTTTCATATAAAAAGGTTTTATACAAGACGGATAATTATATATTACAATAGGAATATTGAAATATTTATTAACTAAAAATTGTTCATGTTCTGATTGAAAATCCATACCCCATACAATAGGATTATATTTTATTTTTTTATATTCTTTATTAATAATTTTAATAGCTTCTGTATAATTAATTCTTTGAAATGGTTTTTTTAATACAAATTTTAATCTATTTATAAGAAAATCTTGTTTTTTATTATTCCACTTTTTTAAATTTTTTTCTAAAAAATATAAGTCATCTAAACAATTATAAAGAACATATTTAATAATATTTTTTATACAATCTTCAGCTAAATTAATATTATCATTAAGGTCATAAAATGCTATTTCTGGTTCAACCATCCAAAATTCAGCGAGATGTTTTGATGTATTTGAATTTTCTGCACGAAATACTGGACCAAAAGTATATACTTTACCTAATCCTATTGCTGCAGATTCTGCTTCTAATTGCCCCGAAACACTTAAATAAGTTTTTTTTTTAAAAAAATCTTTATAATAATCTTTATAAGATAAGGTAGAATTATTATCTATTGTAGTTATATGAAACATTTTACTATTACCTTCACAATTTGAAGTAGTAATAATTGGTGTATGAATATAAAAAAAATTTTTTTTATTAAAATATTTATGTATGCAAAAAGAAGTATAATGACGTATTCTCATAATACAACTAAAAATATTTGTTTGAAAACGTAGATGTGCTTGTTTTCTAAGTTTTTCTAATGTGTGCTTTTTAGGTTGTAAAATAGATTTTTGAATATATGTAGTATCTACTGATTTATGAATATATAAATATATAGACTTTAATTCAATTGATTGTTCTCTTCCTAAACTTTTTTCAATAAATCCTACTACTTTTATAGAAGTTCCAATAGTAATTTTTTTTAAAATACTTTTATCTAAATTTTTTTGTAAAATTATCTGTAAATTTTTTACTGTTGAACCATCATTCAAAGAAACAAAAATAGAATAACGAATTGACCGGACCCATCCTTCAATTAATATCTTTTTATTTAAAAATAATTTTTCATTTTTTAATAATTCTTTTATATAATATTTATTTACCATTTTTAAATTCTTAGTATTTCTTGTTCTTTTTTAAGAAAAAAAAAATCTATTTTTTTTATATAATCTGTAGTTATATTTTGAATTTTATTCTCACTTGTTTTACATAAATCTTCAGATATATTTAATTTTTTTATACTTTGTTTACTTTTTTTTCTTATGTTTCTTATAAGAATTTTGGATAACTCTGTTAATTTTTTTATTTTTTTTATTAAAATTTTTCTACCTTCTTCTGTAATTATAGGAATTTTTATATGAATTAATTTACCATTATTAGTAGGTACGATACCTAAATTTTCATTAATAATTGTTTTATCAATATTTGAAATTATAGATATATCCCATGGTTGAATAGTAATATTCATATTATCAATTATTGTTATAGTAGATATTTCAGGTAAAAATAATTTAGTATCATAACATTTAACCTTTATTTTTTCCAAAAGAGCAGCAATAGAGCGGCTCCCTATCCTAATATGATGAATTTCTTTGTAAAGATTATTTAAAACATATCTCATTTTTTTTTTACAAAAATATGTTATTTGATTTATTTCTTCCATAAATAAATTATTTATTTTTTATATACTATGGTCCCTATTTTTTCTCCAGAAATAACTTTTTTAAAATTTCCTTTTATATTAATATTAAAAATAATAATTGGTAAATTATTTTCACTTCCTAATATAAATGCTGTTTGATCCATAACTTTAATTTTCATTTTACGTACCATATCAAATGATATATTTTTTAATTTTTTTGCATATTTATTTTTTTCTGGATCAGTAGTATATACTCCATCTACTCTAGTCCCTTTTAATAGAACATCTGCTTTTATTTCTATAGCTCTTAATACTGCAGCAGTATCTGTAGTAAAAAATGGATTTCCTATACCAGCTACAAATATTACTACTTTACCATTTTCAAGATGATTAATTGCTTTATTTTTTATAAATGGTTCTGCTATTTGATCAATTCTTATTGCAGTTTGAAGTCTAGTGCAAATACCAATATTTTCTAAATAAGATTTTAATGCAATACCATTTATTACAGTAGCTAACATACCAATATAATCACCTTCTACTCTAGAAATAATTTTTTTTTTAATTTTAGAGTATCCTCTAAATATATTACCTCCACCTATTACTATAGCTACTTGCGAACCCATATCTACTACTTTTTTAACTTCATATGCATATTGTTTAAGACGAATAGAATGTAAACCAAATTCATTATTACCCATTAGGGATTCACCACTTAGTTTTAATAATAATCTTTTGTACTTCATTAATATTTTTATAATTTTTAATAAAAAATTTTTATGGAAAAATTCCTAATTTTTTATAAGAATCAATAATTTTATTAATAGCAAGTATATATGATGCCGTTCTAATATTAATGTTTAGAGAATTTTTTATATCTCTAATAGTATGAAATCCATTTATCATAGTATCTTCTAATCCACTATATATAAAATCAATTTCATCAGCGCCTTTTAAGAAAATATCTTTTTCTTTTTTTAAAATTTTTCTTTTACAAATAGTTTCTATAATTTTAATAAATTTTGCATTAATATTTTCACTAAATTTTTTTTCTATTCTTCCATAACGTATATGACTTAAGTTTTTTATCCATTCAAAATAAGATACTGTAACACCTCCGGCATTTAAATAAATATCTGGAATTATTGTAATACCTTTTTTTTCTAATATATTTTCAGCTTCTGGTGTAATAGGCCCATTAGCAGCTTCTCCAATAATTTTAGATTTTATACTATTAGCATTATTTTTATTAATAACATTTTCTAATGCTGCTGGAATTAAAATATCACATTCTAACTCTAAAGCTTTTTCTGTTTTTTGTATATTTTTTGATCCTGGAAAATTTAATATAGATCCTGTCTCTTTTAAATGTAAAATTACGTCAGAGACATTTAATCCATTTTTATTATATATTGCACCTTCTCTTTCTGCCAAAGCTACAATTATAGCTCCAGATTTATATAAGAATTTAGCTGCATGATATCCTACATTTCCTAAACCTTGAATAATAATTTTTTTTCCCATTAATCCAGTATCTAGCCCTAAAAAAGACATTTCTTCTTTAAGATTACATAATTCTCTAATTCCATAAAACACGCCTAAACCTGTAGCTTCTTTTCTACCTCTAACTCCACCTTGAGATATTGGTTTTCCTGTAACACAAGCCATTGAATCAATATTTCCAGGACAAAGTGATGAAAATGTATCAAATATCCAACTCATTTCTTTTTCTCCAGTACCATAATCCGGTGCCGGTACATCTATCCCAGGACCAATAAAATTTTTTTTTACAAGTTCAGAAGTATATCGTCTTGTAATTTTTTCCAAATATTTTACTGGTATTTTTTGAGGATCTATTTTAATTCCACCTTTAGCACCACCAAAAGGTATATCCATTATAGCACATTTATATGTCATTAAAGCTGCTAGTGTCATAATTTCATCTTGATTAACTTTTAGACTATATCTTATACCTCCTTTACAAGGTAATTTATGATGAGAATGTTGTACTCTATACGCTTCTATAACCTGAATTTTTCCATATATTTCTACAGGGAAATTAATTCTATATACAGAATTACATAATTTAATTTGTTTTAATAATTTTTTATCAACAGAAATAAATTGTGCGGCTTTATCTAAATTTTTTTCTATACAATTAAAAAAACTACAAGTATCGGTTATGTTTTGATTTTTTTTTAACATAAAAAAATATTTTATACATTTCTAAAATCATAGAATAATTTTAATTTATTTATAGCTAAAATAAAATATTTATTATTTTTTTTTTAATAATCATAATTTTTTTTATAGATTGTTCTTTTAAAATTGATTTAGTTTTTGGATTTTTTAAAGCTTTCATTTTTATTTCTTCTAAAGTTATATTACAGTTAAACATCATTACAAATTTGAAAATTCCATTCAACATTACAAGATATTTAATATTTTTTGGTATATATTTTTTATTAAAATTAGGTATATTGGAATATATTATAGATTTTTTATATCCTAGTTTTTTCCATAATTCTTCTGCTATATGAGGAGAAAATGGAGATATTAATTTTAATAATGGTACTAAAATTTTTTTTTTATTACATTTAAAAATTGATAGTTTATTAACAATAATCATAAAGCTACTAATACATGTATTAAAAGATAATAAATTCATTTTTTTATTTATATTTTTAATAGTCTCATGTAGTATACTAAATTCATCGTATGTTGGCTTTTTATCAACTACTGTAAAAACACCATTATTATGAAACAAATTCCAAAATTTTTTAATAAAGTTACTAATCCCATTTATTTTTTTTTCATCCCATAATTTTGATTGTGTTATAGGACCTAAAAACATTTCATATATTCTGAAAACATCAGCACCATATTTTTCAATAATAAATTCTGGATTTACTATATTATATTTTGATTTTGACATTTTTTCTAATTTTCTTTTACAAAGAAAATTTCCTTTTTCTAATACAAAAATAGAATTTTTAAATTCTGATTTATTTTTTTTTAATTTACATATATCTAATATATTATTATTTTTAATAAAAGAAACATCAACATATACATTTTGAAAAGAAAAAAAATTACTTTTATTTTTTAATCCATAAGATACAAAAATATTTTTCCCAATTACTTTTAAAATACAAGCTGAATAACATAAAATCATTCCTTGATTTATTATTTTAATAAAAGGTTCTTCTTTTTTTATACAACATATATCCTTTAAGAATTTATTCCAAAATCTAGAGTATATTAAATGTCCTGTGCTGTGTTCAGAACCACCTATATATAAATCTACATTTTTCCAATAATTTTCTTTTTTTGAATCTAAAAAAAAATTATTATTATTCACATCCATATAACGAAGGAAATACCAACTTGATCCAGCCCAACTAGGCATAGTATCTGTTTCTATAGGGAAAATTTTTTTGTTATCTATGAGTTTATTAGATACTACTTTCATTTTTTTTTCATGCCAAGCCCAATTATCAATTTTTGTGTTTAATGAATAATTATTTTTAATTTTTGGTAAAATTAATGGAAGTTTTTCTAATGGAATAGGTTTAGGTATATTATTTTTGAAATAAATAGGTATTGGTTCACCCCAATATCTTTGTCTAGAAAATATTGCATCACGAATTTTATAATTTATTTTATTTTGTCCTATTTTTTTCAACATTTTTAATGATTGTAATCTAGCTTCTTTTATGTTTAATCCATTTAAAGAATAAGAATTTATTAATTTTTTATCTATAGATATAATAGGTATAGTTTTTATTTTCAATTTTTTAGAAAATTTTTTACATATTTCATTTTGTTCAGATATTATAGCTAATGATCTTTTACCATTATTAAAATAAAAAAAGTCACTTATATAAATAGGTATTCTAATTTTGGTAAAAGGATGAATAACATAATTTCCTGTAAAAACTGCAGAAATATTTTCTTTGTTTTTTTTACCTATTGTTTTATTTATATAGTTAAATACATTTTTTTTATTATTAATATGACTTATTTTATATAATATAGGGTGATCTATAGATAGAACAATAAATGTAATTCCAAATATAAATTCTGGGTAATCAATAATACATTCTAATTTAGAATTTTTATTATTAGTATAAACTATTTCTAGCATAATAGAATATGATATTGATTTACCAATCCAGTTTATTTGAGCTTTTTTTAATGATTCAGAGCAATTTATATAATTTAATCCTCTAATTAATCTATCTGCATATGCACTTATCCTTATGTGCCATTGTAACATTGTTTTTTTATAAATAGGATAATCACCACGTATACTTTTACCATTTTTTATTTCTTCATTTGATAAAACAGTATTTAATTCTGGACACCAATTAACTAAACTATTACATAAGTATGCTAGTCTATAATTATGTAGTATTTTTTCTTTTTTATTATAACTACATTTAATCCAAAATTTTGAATCAAATTTTTCTTTATATGAAGAATTTGCGTTAATAGATATATTCCCTTGTTTATTAAATTCATTGATTAAAATTTTTATTGATTTTGCTTTGCAATCATTTTTATCATACCATGAATTAAATAGTTTAATAAACATCCATTGTGTCCAACGATAATAATTTGGATTACTAGTACTTAATTTTCTATTCCAATCAAATGATATACCTATACTATTTATTTGATTTTGATATTTTTTTTCATTTTCATATGTTATATCATGTGGGTGTTTCCCAGTTTGTATTGCATATTGTTCTGTTGGTAATCCAAATGAATCAAATCCCATTGGATTTAGGACATTAAACCCTTTACCCCGTAAATATCTAGCATATATATCTGAAGCTATGTAACATAAACAATGTCCTATATGCAATCCGGACCCAGAAGGATATGGAAACATATTTAGTATGTAAAATTTTTTTTTTTTATTTTCTTTGGTATAAAATATTTTGTTTTTTTTCCAATAATGTTGCCAATATTGTTCTAATTTACGAAAATTATATTTCATTTTTTTTAAAATTATTATGATTTTATAATTTTAAGATATAATAAAATAAAAAACATAAAAACAATGTTTAATAAAAAAAATTTTTTTAATAAAAGAATTTTAAATAAACAAAGTATTAATAGTCTGATAAAATTAATTCAAAAAAATTCAGATAATAATATTATTAAAATTTTCAATTTATTAAATATTTATAAAGCAATTTCTGTGTTTAAATTACTAGATTTTGATATAAAAAAAAAAATTATTGAAAAATTATCTTCTGATAAAAAAAAAGAATTTTTAAATAAATTATCAGTAGATAATAGAATTTCTTTTTTAGAAAAATTACCATATATTTTTTTGAAGGATTTAATAAAGTATTTAAATCCAAAAGAAAAAAAAAAAACTTTAGTTTCTTTAGGTTATCCAGAAAATAGCGTTGGTAGATTAATTATACCTTATAATATTTCTGTAAAAGAAAATTGGATTATAAAAAACGTTTTAAATTATATACGAAAAGAAATTAAAAATTTCGATGTTGTAGAAATTATATATGTTATAGATAAAAGAGGTAAATTAATAGATAATATAAAAATTGGAAAATTTTTATTAGTTAGTCCTAATACAAAAGTATTAAAATTAATGGATAGAGAAAATATTGATTTTTTAAGGGCTACTGATACAGAGGAAGTAGCAATAAAAAAATTTTCTATAAATAATAGAGTATCATTACCAGTAGTAGATGACAAAAATTATCTTTTAGGAATTGTTACTGTTGATGATATATTGTATGTTTTAAATAAGAATTATAAAAAAAATTTTAAAAAAATTGGTAGTATAGAGTATTTAAATAAATCATATTTTAATATTTCTTTATACAAATTAATAATAAAAAGGGCTAGATGGTTGATATTCCTTTTTGTAGGTGAATTATTAACAACAACAGTAATGCAAAATTTTTCAAATTGGATAGAAAAGGCTGTTGTTTTGTCATTATTTATACCATTAGTTGTTTCAAGTGGTGGTAATAGTGGCTCTCAAGCTTCCAGTTTAATTATTCAAGCTATGGCATTGGGAGAAGTAAAAATTAAAGATTGGTATAGGGTCATGAAAAGAGAAATTATTTGTGGTTTTTTTTTGGGTATTATTTTAGGATTTACTGGATTTATAAGAATTATTATATGGCAAAATTTTAATTTATTTGATTATGGAATATATTGGATAAAAATAGGTATTACTGTTTTTTTTTCTCTAATTGGTATAGTTTTGTGGGGCACGTTAAGTGGAGGGATGTTACCATTTGTTATTAAAAAATTAGGTGGTGATCCAGCTAGTTCATCTGCACCTTTTGTAGCAACATTAGTAGATGTTGTAGGATTAATAATTTATTTTTTTATAGCTTATATAATTTTGCATGGAATTTTATTATAGAATTTTTTTTTACATTTTATTAAAATAGTTTTAAAATCATTTGGTATTGGACAAGAAAAACTACATTTTCCTATTCTTGGATGAATAAAAGATATATTTTTTGCATGTAATGCATGTCTATTCATTGTATTATAACAATTTTTAAAAAATAATATAAATTCTTTATTTAATTTATTTTTTCTTATAAATTTTTCGTAATTACCACCATATTTTGAATCTTGAAATAATGGATGTCCTATATATTTAAAATGAGTTCTAATTTGATGAGTTCTTCCAGTTTCTAATTTACAAGATATATAAGTTATATAATTAAATCTTTTTAGTACTTTATAATGTGTTATAGAATATTTACCATTATATATTTTATTTTTTTTTCTATTAAAAACAGTCATTCTTTTTCTATTTTTAGGATCTCTTCCAATAAATCCAGAAATAGTACCTTTTTCATTTGATAAATCACCTGTAATTAAAGCTATATATTTTCTATAAATTGTTTTGTAATAAAATTGTTTAGACAAATATTCTTGTGAGTATTTGTTTTTTGCTATTATTAATAAACCTGATGTATCTTTATCTAATCTATGTATTATACCTCCTCTATATAGATTATCAAAATTTTTATTTAAATATTTTATCCCATGAATTAATGTATTTTCTTCATTTCCACATCCTGGATATACTACTATTCCATAAGGTTTATTTATTACTATAACATCTTCATCTTCGTATATAATATCAAAATTTATTTTTTTTGCAGTAATATTCTTATAATTTTTTTTATTAACATAAATATCAAATGTTATTTTATCTAAATAATTTATTTTAAAACTATTTTTTTTAATGCAATAATTATTTATTAATATGTTCCCTAATTTAATATTTTTTTGTATTTGGTTTCTACTAATACTAGAAAATTTGTTCATTAAAAAATGATCTATTCGTATTTTTGTTTTCCCTTTGTATACTAAATCTCTAGTTTTTATAGACATTTGATAAAATTTTATATTATTAAATAATTACAAAATATATAATAAATTAGTTTAACTATAAATAGATTTTTTTTTCTATTAAAATTTTTTAAAAATATTTTATTATATATATAATCCTCCCATAATTAGATCTATACCCCCCCCCCTAATATTTTTTATTATATTAATTGTATTAAAATTTTTACAATATTTTAATATTTTTTTTTATTTATTTTATTTTTTAATCATGATTTATTTGCATCTAATTTGTTAGACTTAGCTTTTTTACCATTTGATTTATTTGCATCTAATTTGTTAGACTTAGCTTTTTTACCATTTGATTTATTTGCATCTAATTTGTTAGACTTAGCTTTTTTACCATTTGATTTATTTGCATCTAATTTGTTAGACTTATATTTTTTATCATTTGATTTATTTGCATTTAATTTGTTAGACTTAGCTTTTTTACCATATGATTTATTTGCATTTAATTTATTAAACTTAGTTTTTTTACCATATGATTTTTTTACATTTAATTTATTAAACTTAATTTTTTTACCATATGATTTTTTTACATTTAATTTATTAAACTTAATTTTTTTACCATATGATTTCTTTACATTTAATTTATTAAACTTAATTTTTTTACCATATGATTTCTTTGTCTCTAATTTATTAAACTTAGATTTTTTGCCATATGATTTATTTGCATTTAATTTATTAAACTTAGTTTTTTTACCATATGATTTATTTGCATTTAATTTATTAAACTTAGTTTTTTTACCATATGATTTTTTTACACTTAATTTATTAAATTTAGATTTTTTACCATATAATTTATTTGCATCTAATTTATTAAACTTAGATTTTTTACCATATGATTTATTTGCATCTAATTTATTAAACTTAGATTTTTTACCATATGATTTATTTGCATCTAATTTGTTAAACTTAGATTTTTTACCATATGATTTATTTTCATCTAATTTGTTAAACTTAGATTTTTTACCATATGATTTATTTGCATCTAATTTGTTAAACTTAGATTTTTTACCATATGATTTATTTTCATCTAATTTATTAAACTTAGATTTTTTACCATATGATTTATTTTCATCTAATTTATTAAACTTAGATTTTTTACCATATGATTTATTTTCATCTAATTTATTAAACTTAGATTTTTTACCATATGATTTATTTGAATCTAAAGATTTTTCTAAATCTGGTTTTTTTGAATCTAAAGATTTTTCTAAATCTAATTTTTTTGAATCTAAAGATTTTTCTAAATCTGGTTTTTTTGAATCTAAAGCTTTTTCTAAATCTGATTTTTTTGCATATAAATATTTTTTATTATTATTTAATTTTTTTGAATTACGATTAATTATTTCTAATTTTCTTTTTGTTCCTAATTTTCTTTTATTATTTGTTCCTAATTTTCTTTTATTATTTGTTCCTAATTTTCTTTTATTATATTTTCTTATAAATTTTTTATTTTTTCTTTTTTTTTGTAATTTATTTTTTGAATTAATCTTTTTTTTACTTTTACTTAGTTTATTTACATTTATTTTATTTGTTATTAATTTATTTTCATCAGGTATTATTATATCTGAATCTATTTTTTTGTCTTTATCAGATTTTACTGTTACTTTTACCCCTGATTTATTTGTACCAAGTTTATTTTCATCAGATGTTATTTCATCTGATTTTTTTTTATCTAATTTATTATTTTTAAAAAAAGTATCCATATAGCTTAAAGAGCGTTTATATCTTTTTTTTCTACATAAACTTTTATTTATGGACGTAAAATCAGTTGGATCTATTTTATTAGTCTTACAAAAATTAAGAATTTCTTCTGATGATATGTTTCTTTTATTTCTACTTAACTTATCTCTATTTAATAAGTTGTATTTATTGCAAACATTTACATAAATACATATTTTCCTACCTATTTTTACATGTTCTCCGGATAATGGATAATTATATATTATACCATCTTTTTTATATTTGGAAAATTTTGGATTATTTTCAAACGTATATTTTATATTATGTTTTAATCCTATTTTTTTCAATTTCGATATAGATTGTTGTATATTATTATTATATAAGTTTGGTACCGTTACAGTAATTCCGTGTTGCGTATATGAATCAATATATTTTAATGCAGATTGTGTCAATAAATGAAGAAAAAATATAGAAACTAATATATTTATAGAAATGGAAATAATATATCTGTAATATTTCATAATTTACATGTACTAAAAAAAATTGTATTTTATATTTTATTTATAGTAAAATAACAATAAAAAAATAATAAAAAAAATAATAATGATAAAAAAAATTGCTATTCTTGTTGGGGGATATTCAAAAGAATCTGTAATTTCATTAGAAAGTGGTAAAATTATTTATCAAAATTTATGTAGAAATAAATATTATCCTTACAAAGTTTTTGTCTCAAAAAATAAGTGGGTTATGATAGATGAAAATAATAAAGAATATCCAATTAATAAAAAAAATTTTTCTGTTTTAGTATATGGTAATACTATAAAGTTTGATTGTGTTTTCATAGCTATTCATGGATCTCCTGGAGAAAATGGTATTTTTCAAGCATATTTTGAATTGTTAAATATTCCATATACTGGATGTGATTTTTATAATTCTAGTATTACATTTAATAAAAAATATTGTCTTTCTTTTTTAAATAATTTTGGTATAAATACCACTAAGTTTGTTTTTTTAAATAAAAAAGAAAAATTTTGTAAAAATAAAATAATAGAAACTATTGGAATACCTTGTTTTGTAAAACCTAATAAATCTGGCTCCAGTTTAGGTGTGAGTAAAGTTAAAAATAAAATTGAATTAAATTTTGCAATTAATAATGCATTTAAAGAAGATGATGAAGTTATCATTGAATCTTTTTTATCAGGTATAGAAGTTTCTGTAGGTGTTTTTTCATTTAATAATAAAAAAATTTTTGTTTTACCAATTACAGAAATAATTAGTAAAAATGATTTTTTTGATTTTGAGTCAAAATATTCTGGAGAATCAAAAATAATTACTCCTGCGAATATATCAAAAAATTTAGAAAATAAACTACAACAAATATCTAAAAAAATATATAAAATTTTAAATTTATCCGGTGTATCAAGATCAGAATATATTATAGTTAACAATATACCATATTTCTTAGAAATCAATACAATACCAGCTTTATCTAAAAATAGTATTTTACCAAAACAATTAAAAGCAGCAGGTATTTCTTTATCTTATTTTTTTCATAGAATTATAAGCTCAAGTATTACAAAATAATAATAAAAAACAAAAATATTTTTTTATTAAAAATTATATACATTTTTTATCACAACAATTTTTTTTCCCATTTAAAAAAAAATTAATTACTTTTCGTATAAAAAATAATAATGATAATAAAAATATAATTATAATTATAAAATATTCTATATAAATAATTGATATATAATAAAAGAAGATAAATATGCTAATAAAGTCATTAATATAATTTGTATAACTGGCCATTTCCATGATTTTGTTTCTTTTTTAATTATAGATAATGTGCTGATACATTGCATAGAAAATGCATAAAAAAATAACAAAGACATTCCAGTTGCTAAGTTATAAATTGGCTTATTATCCTCTGGATTAATATCTTTAGTCATTTTATCTATAAGTATATCACCTTTTTTTTCAATTTCATAAATAGAATTCATAGTGCTTACAAATACCTCTCTAGCAATAAGAGATGATAAAATACCTACACCTATTTTCCAATCAAATCCTAATGGTTTTATTACTGGTTCTATCTTTTTACCCAAAATACCTAAATAAGAATTTTCAATACTTTTACTTTGCATAATGTAATTTTGTGTAGGACCAAATGTACCTAAACTCCATATAATAATATTTACTAAAATAATTATTCTACCTATGTTATATACAAAAGATTTTATATAAACAAAAAGACTAATAAATATGTTTTTTAACATAGGAATTTTGTATGTAGGTATTTCAAGAATAAGATGGCTTTTATAATTTTTTTTTATAATATTATTAAGTATAAATGCTATAATTAAAGAAGATATAAATCCTATTAAATACATACCCATTAATACCAAACCCCTAAGTTTAAAAAAATACCATTTTTTATCTGGTATTACTAAAGATATTATTAAAGTATATACTGGTAATCTAGCCGAACATGTTATAAAAGGGGTTATTAAAATAGTAATTAACCTATCTCTTGTATTTTCTATATGTCTAGAAGATATTATTGCAGGTATAGCACATGCCATACTAGAAATTATTGGTACAACACTTTTCCCATTTAATCCAAAAGGCCTCATTATTCTATCCATTAAAAAAATAACTCTACTTATATACCCACTTTCTTCCATAAAAGAAATAAAAAATAATAAAATTAAAATCTGTGGAATAAAAGTAATAATTGTTTGTATACCTGGTAATATTCCTTGTAATAACAAATTATTTAAAGGCCCATCCCAAATAGATGATATTTTATTATTAATAATATTAAATAAAATATCTATATATTTTTCAGAAAAATCTGCTCCAAAAAATACACATTGAAATATAATAAATATAAAAGAAAAGAAAATTATATATCCAAAAATAGGATGTAATATAAAATTATTATCTATTTTTTTATAAAATTCTAAATATTTTTTTTCTTTATTTGATATATTATGACTAACAGTTTTATATAATATTTTTTGAATTATTTCATATCTACTTATTGTTTCTTTAACTTGTAATCTTTTAGATATTATTTTATATTTTTTTTTTATATTTTTTAAAAAAGTATCATTTTTTGAAAAATTATCATTAGATGCTAAATATATCCAAGCTTTATAATCACTTATTTTATAATTATCTTTTATTTCTTTTATAGCATAAGGATAATATAATTTAAAATTAAAAAAATATTTTCTATTTTTTTCTTGAGCTTCTGTATATGAATTTTCTGAATTTTTTTTTATATACTTTAATTTTTTTTTTATATTATTTAATCCAATACCTTCTCTTGCATTAATTAAAACAATATCCGTAGAAAGTAATTTTTTTAATTTATTAATATTTATTACAATACCTTTTTTTTTAGCTTCATCTAACATATTTAATACAAACAAAACAGGATAACCTAAATCTTTTATTTGTAAAAGTAATAGAAGATTTTTTTTTAGGTTTGATGAATCAGCAATTATAATTATTTTATCTGGATAATCTGAATAATACTTATTTTTTATAAGTAATTTATTTACAATTTCTTCATCATCAGATGATGGATATATACTATATGTTCCAGGTAAATCAATTATTTGATAATGAATATTTTCATAAAAAAAATATCCAATTTTTTTATCTACTGTAACACCAATATAATTACCTACTTTTTGGTTTAAACCTGTTAATTTATTAAATAAAGAAGTTTTTCCTACATTTGGATTACCAATAAGTGCTAATTTCACTATTTTTTTTTGCATTTTTTATTATATCTAATCTATTGGTTCAATTAAAATATTTTCTGCTTCTTTTTTTCTTAAAGCTAAATATGATTGTTCGTATTGAATACATAATGGATCAGAAAATATTGAAATAAAAACTACTTCACATTTTACTCCAGGTAAAATACCTAATTCTAATAATTTTACAGGGAAATTATCATTTTTATATCCTTTAATAATCCCTTTTTTTCCTTTTTTAAGATTATATAAGTTCAAAATTTATTTATATTGCAAAAAATAATAAGATAATATAGAATATTATAGTTTTTAAATTTATTAATTTCTTTTAAATTTTGAAAATTACATTTGTATTCATTAAAATTATTCAATTTATTATTAGTATATCAATATTAATAATAGTTCATGAATTGGGGCATTTTACTTTAGCTAGGTTATTTAAAGTTAAAGTAGAAAGATTTTTTTTATTTTTTGATTTATGGTTTCATCTTTTTAAAAAAAAGATAGGAGATACAACATATGGTATTGGTTGGTTACCATTAGGTGGTTATGTAAAAATTTATGGTATGTTCGAAAATCATAATCATAAAAGTTATAATAAAAATAATAATTTAAAGTTTTATTATAAATCATCTATAAAAAGATTCTTAATTATTTCTGGAGGAATTATATTTAATTTTATATTTTCTCTTTTTATATTTTCTTATTTATTATATAAATATGGTGATTATGATATAACTCTAAATAGTGTAAATAAATATGGTATAGAAGTAAATAATTTAGGAGAAAAAATAGGATTTAAAAATGGTGACAAAATTTTATATATAGATAATAAATATGTTCCATATTTTAATGAAATTATACAAAAAATTATTTTTAGTAATAAAATAACAATAAATAGAGAAGGAAAAATAAAAAATATATTATTAAATGATAATAAAAAAAAATATTTATTTAATAGAAATGAAGAAAAATATTTTATAACACCTCGTATTCCAATTATTATAGATTATATAAAAAATTCAAAATATAATAAAGAAATATTAAAAAGTGGAGATAAAATAATAAGTATAAATAATAATCATGTTAATTTTTTTGATCAATTAAGAGATAAAATAGATAAAATTTTAAAAAATAAAAATAAAATTATTTCATTGGGTATATATAGAAATGGTATTATTTCTGAAAAAAAAATCACTTTAAAACAATATAATAATATTTTTTTCAAAGAATTTATACAAATGAATAATATTTTTTCTTTTAAAAAAAATAAATATAATATTTTAGATAGTATCAATATTGGATTAATTAGATTATATGAAATAATAAAAAATCAAATATTATATTTAAAGAATATTATAAATACTAATTCTTATAAACAAATAGGTAGTTTTTTATCTGTTTCAAGAGAATTTTCGGGAAAATGGAATTGGATTTTGTTTTGGAGTTTAACTGGAGCATTATCTATATGGATTGCGTTTTTAAATTTATTACCTATTCCATCACTAGATGGTGGTCATTTATTTTTTATTATATTGGAAATGTTTTTAGGTAGAAATATAAGTGAAAAAATTTCACAAAAATGTAATATTATTGGATTTATAATTTTAAGTTTAATTATGATATCAATTGTTATTTGGGATATAATTAAAATTTTTATTTATTGAAAAATAAAAATTTTATTAGGTGTTATTCCAATATCTAAAACAAGATCGTTTTTATGTATGTATGGAATTTTTTCTATTGGTGGGAAATAACCTAATCCTATTTTAATTATATTCTTCCTACATAAATATATAAATTTATCATAAAACCCCTTTCCATATCCAATTCTATATCCATATATATCAAAGACAAATAAAGGAATAAATATAACATCAATTAAATTATTATTTAATAAAGTATTTTTATATACAGGTTCTAAAATATCATATTTATTTTTCTTTAAGATTGTGTCACTTTTAAAAAAACAATTTATCATAGAAATATTAGTAAAATCAGTATATGGTACAATAACTTTTTTTTTTTTTTTAATAAAAAATTAATAATGTAATATGTATCTACTTCTTTTAATTTTTTTATTGGTATATAAATATGATAATATTTATTATCCCATATAGGTATATTTTTTAACATTTTGAATATATTAATACTAAATTTTTTAATATCTTTTTTAGATAATTTTTTTCTATACATATAATATATTTTTCTTATTTCTTCTTTATTCATAATTGATGATTAAAACATATTATAAAATTTTTTAAAATATTTGCTATTCTTTCAGGAATCTCTAAATGGCTCATATGTCCGGTGTTAACCTCTACAAGATTAGTATTTTTACCTTTATTAGATTCTTTATAAATATCATCTTTATTAAACATTTTATCATATTTTCCATATATATATAATTTAGGAAAAAATGTATTTTGTATTATGAATTTTCTATCTTTACGTATGGATATTCCTTTTAGTATTGAAATTACATTTTTACTACACATAGATAATGCTATATTTTTTAATAATTTTTTTTCTTCTTTAAAAGAATCTTTTAAATTATCATTAAACCAATATTTAATACTTTTTGATATATATGAATCATAATCTTTCTCAATTAGATTAATTAAATTTAATCGATATTTTTTTTTTTCTATGGTATCAGATTCTGCTGTAGAATTAAGTAAACATAAACTAGAAAAATAGTTTGGATATTTTTCTGCGATAGCTAGTGCTACATATCCTCCCATAGAATGCCCAATAAAAAAAGCCTTTGTTATTTTTTCTTTTTTTAATACATTATTTACAATTAAATCTGCCATTTCTTCCATTGTAAAAATATCTTTTCCTACTAATGGTGACATGCTATTCCCATGACCAGGTAAATCAATTAATATTATTTTATATTTTTTTGATAATATTGTATAAATTTTATTCCATATTGTATAATTTTCAATTAACCCATGTAAAAATATTATTATAGGGTATTTTGTATTTATTTCTTTAAAATTTGTTTTATAAAAAATGTTATTTTTTAACATATATAAAAATTTTTATAAAAAAAACAATTATGTTATTAACTGTAAATATAGGAAATTCCAATATACGTTTTGGATTATTTGATAATAACATAAATAATATGAAATGTTTTAAATCTTGGATAATTAAAAGTAATTTAAAAAAATCATTATATAAATATATTTTTTTAATTAAAAATACATATATAAAACATAAAATATCTTTACAATTAATTAAAAATATTGTTATAGGATCTGTAGTCCCATTTTTAACAAATATTTTTATAAAATCTTTATATAAAATACATAAAATTTATCCCACTATAGTTAATAGATATTCTATTTCATCAGTATATCATAATTCAAATCAGTTAGGTGTAGATTTATATGCTAATGCAATAGCTGGATATGAATTATATAAAGAAAAAAATATATTGATAATTGATATAGGTACTGCATTAAGTTTTACATGTGTTGGTAAAAAAGGATTTTTGAAGGGTATAATTATAGCTCCAGGTGTAAAAACTTCATTATTATCATTAATTAGTAATACTTCTTTATTATCAAATGTTAAATTAAAAAAACCATTTAATATATTAGGTAATAATACAGAAACATGTATTCAAAGTGGAATCATTTATGGATATTTAAGTATGATAGAGGGTTTAATTAATAAAATAAATAAAGAATTAAATACAAATTGTTTTGTCATTGCAACTGGTGGTTTATCACATATTTATTCATCATTAACAAAAATGATACATTTTTATGATAAATTACACACAATAAGAGGATTAAAATTTTTATTTCATTTTAATAAATAATAATTAAAAAATTAGTAATTTTTTAATTTTATTTAATAAAAACAAAAATTTTTCTTCAGATAAAGTTTTTCTTTTTTTAGAAAAATCTATATCACTTTCCTTATTAATAGGTATTAGATGAATATGTACATGAGGAACATCAAAACCCATAATAAATAATCCTATTCTTTTACATTTTATAGATTTTTTTAAACCTAATGCTATTTTTTTAGTAAAAATCATAAGTGATATATAATCTTTTTCAGATATATTAAATATATTATCTGTATTTATATTTTTTGGTATTACTAAAGTATGTCCATATTTAATTGGATGAATATCTAATATTGCAATATTGTCATAATTTTCTATTATTTTATAAGATTTTATTTTGTTATTTATAATTTTTTTGAATATATTATTATTATTCATTGAATATTATTTCTAAAATTTTATAACTAAGTATCATATTATTAGGTAATTTTATATAAGATATTTCTCCTATTTTTTTCCCTAATAATCCAATAGATATTGGAGTATTTATAGAAATTTTACCATATTTTAAATTTGCTTCTCCTTCTGGTACTAAAGTATATATTTGTTCTTTTTTATTTTTTATATTTTGTATTTTTACGGTAGATAAAATAGAAACTCTATTTTTATCAATTTTTTTTCCGTCTATAACTCTAGAATTAAATAACTTTTTTTTTAATTTAGCAATATTTATTTCTAATAATTGTTGTACTTCTTTTATAGCATCATATTCAGCATTTTCTGATAAATCTCCTTTATCTCTAGCTTCTGCTATCTGAATTGATATTTTTTGTCTTTCTATATTTTCTAATTTTTTTATTTTTTGTTTTAATATTTCTAATCCTTTTTTAGTAATATATTCAACTTTTTCCATAATTTTATCATTTTTAAAAATGTTATATGGTTATTAAAATATTTTATTTATTATTCTATTCTTATAATATTAGCCCCTATACTACGTAATCTATAATCTATTTTTTCATATCCTCTATCTATCTGTTCTATATTTTGTATTATGCTTATACCTTTTGCAGATAAAGCTGCAATAAGAAGTGAAATTCCAGCTCTAATATCTGGAGAATATAATATAGACCCTTTTAAATTTGATTTATGGTTTAAACCAATAACAGTCGCTCTATGTGGATCACATAAAATTATTTGTGCACCCATTTCAATTAATTTATCTACAAAAAATAATCTACTTTCGAACATTTTTTGGTGAAACAAAACACTACCTTTAGCCTGTGTAGCAACTACTATTAGTATGCTTAATAAATCTGGGGTCAATCCTGGCCATGGAGAATCTGATATAGTTAAAATAGAATTATTTAATAATTGTTTAATATTATAGTTTTTTTGTGATGGTATATATATATCATCTTTTTTTTTTTCTATTTTTATACCCATTTGTTCAAATATATTTGGAATAAGGCCTAAGTTTTTCCAACTAACATTTTTAATTGTAATTTCAGAACTTGTAATAGCTGATAGCCCTATCCAGCTACCAATTTCTATCATATCTGGTAATATTTTATGGGTACATCCTTTTAATTTATTAACACCTATTATTTCTAATAAATTTGATCCTATACCTTTTATTTTTGCTCCCATATTATTTAATAATTTACATAATTGTTGTATATAGGGTTCACAAGCTGCATTATAAATAATAGTTTTACCATGAGCTAATGTAGAGGCCATAATAATATTTGCTGTTCCAGTCACTGATGCCTCTTCCATTAAAATATATTTACCTTTTAATTTTTTTTTATTATATAAATAAAAGTACTTTTTATTTTTAAAATATTTAATATTACTTCCAAGTAATTTCAATCCTGACAAATGAACATCTAATTTTCTACGACCAATTTTATCACCTCCAGGTATAGGTATATATACTTTACCCAATCTAGTTAATAATGGGCCAGCAATCATAATAGATCCTCTAATAGATTTACCATAATATTCAAAATCTTTAGAATTTAAATATTCAATATTTATATTTTTTGCGATAAATGTATAATCTCCATAACCATTTTTTTTAATTATTACACCTAAATTTTTTAAAATATGTATTAAACATTTTACATCTCCTATTTCTGGTATATTATTTATTCTTAATTTTTCTGAAGTTAATAATGATGCACACAATACTTGTAAAGATTCATTTTTAGATCCTTGTGGGATAACCTCACCCTTTAATTTTATTCCACCTTTTATTTTAAAGACTGCCATTATTCTTTCTTTTTTTTATAATAATATGTAATAATTAATTATGTATTAATATTATTTGTCAAACATATTTTTCCTTTTGAAAGTTTTTTTAAATCATTAAATATTATATTATCTTCTACTATATTTTTATTCCATTTTATATAGTTTTTTTTCATTGTTTTTGCTATATAATAAAATAATTCCTCCTTTTTCTTTTTATTTTTGCATTTTATAGCAATATTAATCATATATCTTATAATTTTACCGTAATATCTAAAATTTTTTAAATATTCAGGATATATTATTTTTTTAGATAAAAAAATTTTTTTTGTTGGATTAGGTTTAGGATATGGCGTATCTATGTCTAATTTATAATTAGACATCATTAATAATTGATTCCATAATTTATGTTGAAAGTAAGGTAAATATCTTTTTAATTTAATATTTATTGTTGTATATGTCATTAATTTAATAATTACATATGCACATTTATTTCTTTTTTTTCTATTTCTTATTTTAATTGCATAGTATATCATTTTATGAATATTTCTTCCATACTTTGGGATAATTAATTTTAATCGTTTAGTGTTATATTCCATGATTAAATTGATAATAAAATTTTTTTATTTATTAAAATACAATGTTTTATTAAAGCTTTTTTTTTTATTAAATTAATTTTATTTTTTTTACGTATTTTAATTATATTATATTTTATAATTAATTTTGTGATATTTGTAATATTTTTAATTATAAGTAAGTAAGTTAAAAAAATGTATAAATTTGATAATATTAAAATAATTTTATTTAATTATTTTTAATATTTTTTTTATTATATTCAAGTAACAAGTATCAAGTAAGTTATATAAAATAAATATTTATTTTATTATTATTATGATTCTTAAAACATTAAAACATTTTTTAAATTTTTAAAACTATAAAAAAAAATTTTATAGTTATTAAAAAAATTAAAGTAGGATAAAACTATAAATAATATTTACTTATTGTTATTAAAAAATTATTTTATTTAAACTTAGTAGTATTCTTTTTATTCCTAATTTATTAAATTTAATGGTAGCAATATCATTATTACAATTCAATATTATTCCTGAACCAAAATCTTTATGATGAATTTTTAAACCTAAAATATTATTATATTTATTTTTTTTATATTTTATTGATATTAATTTATTTATTTCATTAATAAATCTACTAGGTATATTAGTTATTTTGTTTCCCCATAAAAAACGAGAAGTTGCATATGTTAATATTGCTATTTTTTTTGCCCTAGTTAATGCTACGTAAAACAATCTTCTTTCTTCCTCTATTTGTGAATTACCTATGCAAGATTTAGATGGAAATATATTTTCTTCTAATCCTGTTATAAATACTATAGGGTATTCTAATCCTTTTGATAAATGAACAGTCATAATTGAAACTTTATTCGCTTTATCATTTTCATTATTATCATCTTCCAAATAAAAATATTGTAAAAAATCTGATAAATATGTATTAATATTATAAAATCTTAGTTTTTTTTTAACATATTTATATATATTAATAAGTATTAATTTAAATTTTTCTTTAATTTTATTTTCATATTTTTTTTTCTTTAAAAGAAATATAATTACATATTTTACTATTTGGTATGCATTAAATTTATTTAAATTGAATCTTATTTTTTTTAAAAAAGAACAAATTATTTTTAATTTTTTTACAGTGTTTATATTTATATTTATATCATATTTTTCTATATTATTTATAATGTTATAAATTTCTATATTTTTTTTTTTGGATATATTAATAATAGATTTTATAGTTTTTTTATATTTTATTTCTGAATTTAATATTCTTAAAAGGGATACTTCATCATTAATATTATTTATAAATTTTAGATATGAAAATAGATCTTTAATCTCTTTTCTATGTTCTATGGATATACTCCCATATATATTGTATGGTATTTTTTTTTCTTTTAAAATTAGTTCTATAATGTTAGATTGATAATTAGTCCTATAAAGTATTGCAAAATCTTTATATTTAAATTTTTTTTTTGTTGTATACATTAATATATAATTGGCTATATAAATTGCCTCTTCTTCATCAGAAGTCGCATTATATATTTTTATTTCTTCTCCTTTTTCATTATCTGTCCATACTTTTTTGTAAATTTGATTTTTATTAAAAGAAATAATTTTATTAGATGCTTTAACGATAGAATTAGTAGATCTATAATTTTGTTCTAAACGAAATATTTTAGTATTTTTATATATAAAATGAAAATTCAATATATTTGATATTTTTGCCCCTCTAAAAGAATATATACTTTGAGCATCATCACCAACTACAAATATATTTTTATATTTGTTAGATAATTTTTTAATAATGTTATTCTGAGATATATTAGTATCTTGATATTCATCTACAAGAATATATTTAAATTTATTTTGATATTTTAAAAGAATATTTGGAAAACGATAAAATAGATAATTTGTATGTAATAAGATATCATCAAAATCTAATGAATTCATTTGATGGCATTTTTTAACATAAATTTTATAAACTTTATAAAATAAAGTATTTTTATTATTTTTTTTACTGAGAAAAAATAAATTGTTTTTATAATTAGATATTTGTTTTCTTATTTTTCTATAATCTAAAACTTTTTCTATATTTAAATTTTTTAATATTTTTTTTATTAAATAATCTGAATCTTTATTATCATAAATAGTATAATTTGAATTATACCCAAGTAGATGAGCCTCATTTCTTAAAATAATAGAAAATATAGAATGAAAAGTACCTATTGTTATTTTTTTTAAAATTAATGGATTATTTATTATTTTAAATAATCTACTTTTCATTTCATTAGCTGCTTTTTTTGTAAATGTTAAAGCTAATATATTTTCTGGATTAATTCTCATTTTTTTAATCATATATATAATTCTATATATAATAACACGAGTTTTACCTGAACCTGCTCCAGCTACAACTAATATTGGCCCATTTATGGTAGTTACTATTTTATGTTGAATTTGGTTTAAATTCATAAAATGAATTTTTCATATTTTTTGTAATATTTATAAAGAATATTTTTATTTTCTTTTAAAAAATTGGGATTATTTATTATAAAATTATCGGCGATATAAATAACTTTTTTTATTATTTCATAATCTTTAAAAAAATCTACTATTTTTAGAAAATTTTTACCACTTTGTTTTGTCCCTAATAGATCTCCACTACCTCTATTTTTAAGATCTTTTCTAGAAATTTCTAATCCTGTATTTACTTTACATATAGTTTTAATTCTTATAAAACTTTCTGTATTTATATTTTTTTTAGTAATTAAAATACAATAACTTTTATATTGTCCTCTACCTACTCTACCTCTTAATTGATGTAATTGAGACAATCCAAATAGATTAGCATCTTCTATTAAAATTACTGATACATTTGAAATGTCTATACCTACTTCTATAACTGTAGTAGTAACCATAATTTTAGTTTCTCCTTTTAAAAAACGAGTAATTTGAGTATCTTTATCTTTAGTAGACATTTTCCCATGTAAAACACTTATATATTTTTTTTTAAATCTTTCTTTTATTTCTTTATACCCATTAACTAAATTTTTCCTTTTATTTTTTAAATCTTTTATTATTGGATATACAATATATATTTGTCTACCTTTTGAAATTTGATTTTTAATTATTTTAAATGCTTTTTCTTTATTGTCATTAATTAAATGAATAGTTTTAATAGATTTTTGCCCTATTGGTTTATTTTTTAATATAGATATATCTACATCATTATATAAAACTTTTGCTAAAGTTCTTGGTATTGGAGTAGCTGTCATTATTAATAAATGCGGATTATGATTATCATTTTTGTATATTTTTTTTCTTTGTTCTACTCCAAATCTTTGTTGTTCATCTATTATAGATAGACCTAAATTCCTAAATTTAATTTTATTATATATTAATGAATGAGTTCCTATTAATAAAAAAATTTTCCCATTTAATATTTTATTAAAAATATTTTGTTTATTTATTTTTGTGGTTGATTTTGTTAAAATAGAGACTTTATTTTTTATTTTTGGAAATATTTTTTTTATAAAATAATAATGTTGTTTTGCTAAAACTTCTGTAGGTGTCATTAAACACGATTGAAAACCATTATCCATAGCAGAAAGTATAGCTAATATAGCTATAATAGTTTTACCGCTACCAACTTCCCCCTGTAGTAATCTATTCATTTGAATAGGTTTTTTTAAATCACACCATATTTCTCTAAATACTTTTTTTTGATCAATAGTTAATTTAAAAGGTAAATAATTTTTGCAGAAACTATGTATTAAAATTCCTAATTTTTTAAAAGGTTTTCTATATACAATTTTATTATTACATAAAGAAATCAGTTTTATTATAAATAATATTTCAAATTTTATTGAAAATTTTGCTTTTAATAAATGTTTTAAAGATTTAGGAAAGTGAAGTTGAATTAATGCTTCTTTTTTTAACATTAATTTTTTTTTTATAAATCTGTTAAAAAAAAAATCTTTTATATTATATTCTTTTAATTCTTTTATAAGATTTTTTATTAATTTTATAATAACATTATTATTAATTCCATTTTTTTTTATTTTTTGGGGCAACGAATAAACAGGATATATTGAATGAATATTTTTTAATGAATTAAATTTTTGTATATTAGGATGTACAATTTGTGCTTTATTTTGAAACCAGTTTAATTTTCCTGATACTACAATTTTAGTATTAAATTTTATAATATTTTTTATAAATTGTATTTTACTTTTATAATTAAACCAAATTAAATCTATAATACCAGTTGTATCAATTAGATATGAAATTAATAATTTATGTTCTTTATTATTTTTTATATATTTTATTTTTTTTATATCTTTTATATATCCAAGTATTTGAACTAATTTATCTAATTTAGACAAGTTTGATATTTTTTTAAGTGAAATATTTATATATTTTTTAGGTGGAAAAAATATTAAATCTTCATATGTATTAATATTAAATTCGTTTATAAATGTTTTATATCTTTTTAAACTACCAAATCCATCTAAATATTTTATAGATTTTTTTAATATGTTTTTTTTATACATTGAAAAAAAACTTATAATTTATTTTCATTTACAGAAAAATACTTATTTTTGTATAATAAACAAATGGACATTTAGCTCAGATGGTTTAGAGCACTATCTTGACATGATAGGGGTCGTCGGTTCAAATCCGATAGTGTCCACTTAATAACTAAAATTAAATTATAAAAACATGATACTTATCACATCGGTAAGAGAGGGGGAATCAATTGAAAAAGCTTTAAAAAAAATTAAAAAAAAATTTGATAAAACACGTATTCTAAAAGAATTTAGAGAAAAACAACAATATATAAAACCATCTGAATATAGAAGGAATGAAATTTCAAGAGCAAAATATAGAGAAAAAATAAAATTGAAAAATAATGAATAATTAGTAAAAATTAATTTTTTAAATTTTGATTTTTTTTATATGAATATTTTTGGATTAATAGGTAAAGATATTAGTTATTCTTTTTCTATGGATTTTTTTATAAGAAAATTTAATAAAGAATCTATTTTAAATACTACTTACAAAATTTTTGATTTGCCAAAAATAGAGTTAGTAGGTGACTTATTTAGAAATCCTATGATAAAAGGTCTTAATGTGACAATACCATATAAAATTAGTATTATTAAATTTTTAGATAAAATATCTGATGAATCTAAAAATATAGGATCAGTTAATGTAATAAAAATAAATAATAATAATAAAATTGGATATAATACAGATATTTATGGATTTGAAAAAACTATTAATAAATACATAAAAAATAAAGATTTAAAGTGTTTAATTTTAGGGACTGGTGGTGTATCTAAAACAGTATCTTTTGTATTAAATAAAATTGGAATTAAATATAAATTTGTTTCCAGAAAAAAAAAAAATGATATTTTATCATATAAAGATATTAATAATGAAATTTTAAAAGAATATAATATAATAATTAATTGTACTCCAGTTGGAACATATCCCCAAATTAATAATTGTCCTAATATACCTTATGAATATATTTCTGAAAATCATATTTTATATGATTTGATTTATAATCCTAGTAAAACACTTTTTTTAAAAAAGGGATTTTGTAGAGGTGCTATAATTAAAAATGGATTAGAAATGTTTAATATACAAGCTGAACAATCTTGGAAAATATGGAATTCATAAAAAAATATAAATAAATAAAAAATTATAAATTAATAATGTCTATAAAGATTACAAAAGAATGTATAAGTTGTGGTGCATGTGAGCCTGAATGCCCTAATAATGCGATTTTTGAGTCAAAAAAATCAGATTTTAATAAAAATCGTAGTAATTATAAAGATACTTATTATATTGTATCAGAAAAATGTACAGAATGTATAGGTTTTTATGATGAACCACAATGTGTATCTATATGTCCAGTAAACTGTTGTGTCCCTGATAATATATAAAATGTATAATTATAATTGGAATTTTTTTTTAAAACAAGAAATAAATAAATCTTACTTTAATTAATTAATTTTAAACCTAAAACAAGAATATAAAAATTATATTTGCTATCCTGACAAAAAAATGATATTTTTTTTTTTAGAGTCCTCTTGAAACATTAAAAGTAGTAATATTAGGACAAGATCCTTATATTAATAATAATCAAGCAGATGGACTTTATTTTTCAGTACCCAATGGTATTAATATCCCACCTTCTTTAAGAAAGATTTTTATAGAAGTTAATTCATGTTTTAATAGAAAAATAATTCCTAAAAATGGATTTTTAATTAGATGGGCAAAACAAGGATTTTTATTGTTAAATACTATCTTAACAGTGAAAAAAGGATATTCATTTTCTCCTAATAAAATTTGTAAAAAAAATAGTTATTTTATTTTAAAAACTTCTCATCCATCTCCATTTTCATCAAATATGGGTTTTTTTGGTTCAAAACATTTTTTAAAAACTAATATATTTTTAAAAAATATAAATCAAACTACTATAAATTGGTAATTTTATTTTTTTTATTATATATGAATAGATTTATTTTCAAAATTTAATAATGCAGATTCTTTGAATGATTCACTAAATGTTGGATGTGGATGACAAATTCTATATATATCTTCTGAAGAAGCTCTAAATTCCATTGCTACTGCTGCTTCCATAATCATTTCTGAGGCATGTTCTCCAACAATATGTACTCCTAGTATTTCATCTGTATTTTTATTTGATATCATCTTTAAAAATCCTTCTGTACATCCACTAGATATTGCTCTACCCAAAGCTTTCATTGGAAAAATTCCTTTATTATATTCTATTTTTTTTCTTTTAACTTCATCTTCTGTATATCCGACACTAGCTATTTCAGGATATGAATATATAATTGATGGTATTATATTATAATTTGGTAAACTAGGCTTTTTACCTATAATATTTTCAACTACATATAATCCTTCTTCTTCTGCTTTATGTGCTAACATTTT
Organism: Blattabacterium cuenoti; assembly: GCF_014251975.1. Classification (GTDB taxonomy): domain Bacteria; phylum Bacteroidota; class Bacteroidia; order Flavobacteriales; family Blattabacteriaceae; genus Blattabacterium; species Blattabacterium cuenoti_AM. Next base: position 411,833 of record NZ_CP059204.1, on the reverse strand, counting down.
ACCACCAATTACATCTCCAATAGCGTATATGTTATTTACTGTAGTTTTTAAATAATTATCAACTATTATAAATCCATTTTTATCATGTTTTATACCTATTTTATCTATATCTAGATGTTTTGTTTGGGGTTTTCTTCCAATAGAGACTAAACAATAATCACCTTTAAGAGATATAATATCACCAAAACTATTTTTACATGATAATAATACATTGTCTTCGTCATCACTATTTATAATTGATTTAACATATAAAGATGTATATATATCTATAGAATATTTATTTAATATTTTTTTTATTTCATTAATTATTGATATATCCATATTTGATATAATAGTATCCGTATTATCTATTATACTAACTTTAGTACCTAATCTATTAAAAATAGATCCTAATTCTATTCCAATTACTCCACCTCCAATTATTAATAAATTATTAGGAATTTCTTTTATATTTAACAATTCTGTAGAAGATATGATTCTTTTTTCAAAATTTATATTATCTAATTTTAGAGGTTTAGATCCAGTAGATATAATACAATTTTTAAATTTAATATTTTTTTTTTCTATAAAAGATGATTCATTTAATATAGATAATGTATTTTTTCCTTTAAATTGACCAATACCTTTATAAACATCAATTTTATTTTTTTTCATTAAATATTTTATTCCATTATTTATATTATTTATAATTTTATCTTTTCTATCCATCATTTTAATAAAATCATAATATAAATCTTTAAAAAATATTCCGTGTTTTTTAAATATTTTTTTAGATAAAAAAAAATATTTAGTAGAATCTAAAAGACATTTTGATGGAATACATCCTGTATTTAGACATGTACCACCCAAATTATTATTTTTTTCTATAATTGCTGTTTTTAATCCTAGTTGAGAAGAACGTATAGCTGAAACATAACCTCCTGGACCAGATCCTATAATTACAATATCATATATTTCGTCACTCATAATAAAAATATTAAATAAATATTGTTAAAAACTAATTTTATTATATATACTTAATATTAGTTAACTTAAAGTGATATATTAGTTATTTGTAACAATATTATATTATAAAAAAAATTAATTATATATAAAGCAATAATAAGTAATAATAAATTTTTTTTTAAAAATTTATTATAAATATGTAATTTAATAAAACATAATAAAAAAAACAATAAAAACTATAATAGTTATATTATATGTAAAAAATTATGTTAATTTTTATTTAATTTTTAGCTATATTTATTGATCTAGTTTCTCTTATAACTGTTATTTTTATTTGTCCAGGATATGTAATTTCATTTTTTATTTTTTTTGTAATATCACAAGATAATTTAATAGCTTTAAAATCATCAATTTTATTACTATTTACTAATATCCGCAATTCTTTACCAGCTTGAATAGCAAAAGCTTTATTTACACCATTAAAGCTAAGTGCTATTTCTTCTAATTTTTTTAATCTTCTTGAAAAAGATTCAAAAGAGTTTTTTCTAACACCTGGTCTAGATCCACTAATAGAATCTGAAATTTGTATAATTGGAGCAATTAATGTTAACATTTCAATTTCATCATGATGTGAACCAATAGCGTTACATACTTCCCAAGTTTCTCCATATTTTTCTGCTAATTTCATTCCTAAAATAGAATGAGGATTTTCTGATTCATATTCTGGTATTTTACCTATATCATGTAATATACCAGCTCTTTTTGATAATTTTACATTTAATCCTAATTCAGAAGCTATTATTGAGGATAATATAGCTACTTCATTAGAATGTTGTAATAAATTTTGTCCATAAGAAAAACGATATTTCATTTTTCCTATCATTTTTATTAATTCTGGATGTATTTTATGTATTTCTAAATCTATTATAATTTTTTTTCCTATTTCTATTATTTCTTCTTCAATTTGAAGTTCTGTTTTTTTTACTATTTCTTCAATTCTAGATGGATTTATCCTACCATCTATAACTAATTTTTTAAGTGATATTTCCGCAACTTTTCTACGTATAGGATTGAAACAAGATAATAGTATTATTTCTGGTGTATCATCAACAATAATTTCTACTCCTGTTATTTTCTCTAAAGTTCTAATATTTCTACCTTCTTTACCAATAATACGCCCTTTTATATCATCTGATTCTATTTTAAAAATAGATATAGAATTTTCCACAGCTTGTTCTGTACCTAACCGTTGTATAGCTTGAATTAAAATTTTTGTAGCTTGTATTTTTGCAGTAATTTTAGATTTATTTATGGTATTCTGTATATAGGATTTGATTTTAAATTTAGATTCTATTTTAATAATATCAAATAATTTTTTTTTTGCTTCTTTTGAAGAGTAGTTAGATATTTTTTCTAATAATTCTATATGTTGAATACGGCGTTTAATATTAAAAATTTTTAATTTTTCTTCTTTTTTTTTTAAAATTCTGTATTTTTTTTCATAATCATATATTTTATATTTAAGACGGTTATTTTTTTTAAAGTAAATTTCTATTTCCTTAAATAACCTCTTTTCTTTATTTTTTGTTCTATATTCAATTTCTATTATTTTATTTTCTCTTATTTTTATATTTTTTTTGTATTTTAATTTAAATTCTAAAAATTTTTCTTTTTCTCTAATAATATTTTTTTTTTGTATTAATTCGCTGTTTATTTTTGAATATTTTATAATTTTTTTTGAATTATAATTATTTTTTTGTAATAATTGTACATATTCTTTTATAAGTATTTTTTTTATAAAAAAAAAACATGTAATGATACCTATTAAGACACCTATTATAATTGAAAATACAATATATATATACATATTTATTTAATTTAAATTTATTTAAAAATAAAACAGTTAAACAACATTAAATAAAATATAAAAAAAATGTTTTTATAGATATCTATCAGATAAAGAGGCCAATATAAAAATTTTTAATTGATTTTTTATTAAAAATATTTTTACAATTATTTAAATAAAAATTAAATATCTATATATATGAAAAGATCATATTTAGATAATGCATCAACAACACAGGTAAGAAATGAAGTCATAAAAGTTATAGTAAAAACATTAAAAAATACATTTGGAAATCCTTCTTCAATACAACATAGTTATGGTAGAGCTTCCCGCTCTATAATAGAAGAATCAAGATTTTATATATCAAAATATATAAATGCATCATCTCCAAATGAAATAGTTTTTACTTCTGGTGGTACAGAAGCAAATAATTTAGTATTAAATACTTCAATATTAAGCTTAGGAATTAAACATATAATAACTTCTAAATTAGAGCATTTTTCTGTATTAAATACAATTATATTTAATAAAAATAAAGTTCATATACATTTTGTAAATTTTAATAAAAATGGAATACACGACTTAAACCATATAGAATATTTGTTAAAAAAATATTTATCAAAAAAAAAAGAAACATTGGTAAGTTTAATGTATGCTAATAATGAAATAGGAAATTTGTTAGAAATAGAAAATGTAATATTTTTATGTAAAAAGTATAATGCTTATTTTCATTCAGATACTATACAATGCATAGGAAACATACCTATTGATATGGAAAAGTTAGAATTTGATTTTGCTACTGCAAGTGCTCATAAATTTTATGGCCCAAAGGGAATAGGTTTTGTTTTTATTAGAAAGTATATTTTTTATAAAATAAAAAATTTTATTACAGGAGGTAATCAAGAATATGGTATACGTTCTGGTACTGAAAATGTATCTGGAATTGTTGGTTTATCAGAAGCATTAAAATTATCTAATCGTGATTTTTCAAAAAATATAAATAAAATAAAAAAATTAAAAATATATTCAATAATTTCATTAAAAAAACATATTCCAGGTATTATATTTAATGGACTATCTTGCGATATAAATAAGAGCATAACTTCTATATTAAATTTTTTATATCCTATAAAACAAGATCATTTATTATATTTTTATCTAGATTTAATGGGCGTTGCTGTATCTAAAGGGAGTTCATGTAATAATGATATAAAAAGTATATCTCATGTAATTAAATCTATTACAAATAAAATATTATTAAGGAATATGATGCCTATAAGAATTTCTTTTGGGATTTTTAATGACAAAAAAGATATAGATTTATTAATAAAATCATTAAAAATGATAAAAAATAAAAATTTTAAAACTAATTTTTAATATAATTTTTTTATTTTAGATAATTAATTATAATTTAATTGTGTGTGAATTATTTTAGATTTTTTAGATCATCAATCGGTAAAAAAATAATAATGGCAACAACTGGAATTTTTCTTATAGTTTTTTTATTTTTACATCTTGTTATTAATTGTTCTCTTTTTTTTGGAGAGAAATCTTTTAATAATTCAGTATATTTTATGAGAAATAATACATTTATACATATAATGGAATATGTATTATCTACTGGGTTTATTATTCATATTTTAATAGGTGTTAATTTAAGTTTTCAAAATTACAAAAAATCAAAAGGAAAATTTAGTTATTTAATAAAATCCTTACATATCACTACTGATTTTAGTAGTAGAACAATGATATATACTGGTATTTTAATATTGTGTTTTTTAATACTTCATTTAATTAATTTTTCAATTCCTATGAAATATTCATATAATAATTATTCAGATTATTATTTAGTAATTTCATTATTTAAAAACCCGTTATATACTATTATATATGTAATATCTTTTTTAATATTGGGGATTCATTTAAATCATGGATTTCAATCATCTTTTCAATCTTTAGGATTATCTAGAAATAGATTTTTTTTTATAAAACAGTTGGGTTTATTATATTCTTGTATTATATCTTCTGGATTTTCTATAATTGCAATATGGTTTTTTTTAAACTAATTATAGATGTTAAAAAAATTATTAAATATAGATTCAAAAATACCTAATGGTCCTTTAAATGAAAAATGGAAAAATCATAAATCTTATTTAAAACTAGTATCTCCAAATAATAGGAATAAAATAAAAATTATTGTAGTAGGTAGTGGATTATCAGGTGGATCTGCTTCAGCTGCATTATCAGAATTAGGATATAATGTAAAAACATTTTGTTATCAAGATTCTCCAAGGAGAGCTCATTCTATAGCTGCTCAAGGTGGGATAAATGCAGCTAAAAATTATAAGGCAGATAATGATTCTATATATCAATTATTCTATGATACTATAAAAGGAGGAGATTATCGTTCTAGAGAAGCAAATGTATATCGTTTATCAGAAATATCGTCTAATATTATTGATCAATGTGTAGCACAAGGTGTTCCTTTTGCTAGAGATTATGCTGGATATTTAGAAACTAGGTCTTTCGGTGGTACTAAAGTATCCAGAACTTTTTATGCTAAAGGACAAACTGGACAACAACTTTTATTAGGTTGTTATTCAGCTATGTGTAGACAAATAGGTAAAGGTAAAATAAAAATGTATAATAGACATGAAATGATGGATATAGTTATAATAAATGGTATTGCTAGAGGTATAATAGCAAGAAATTTAATTACTGGGGATATAGAAAGACATTCATCACATGCTGTAGTTATTGCTACTGGAGGTTATAGTAATATTTTTTTCTTGTCAACTAATGCTATGGGTTCTAATAGTAGTGCTATATGGAAAATACATAAAAATGGTGGTAAATTTGCAAATCCATGTTTTACACAAATACATCCTACTTGTATACCATCTCATGGAGATTATCAATCTAAACTAACTTTAATGTCTGAATCATTGAGAAATGACGGTAGAATATGGGTTCCAAAATATATAGAAGATTCTGTTTTAATACGAAATATGAAAATAGAACCAAAAAATATAAGTGAAGAAAGAAGAGATTATTTTTTAGAAAGACGTTATCCTTCTTTTGGTAATTTAGTTCCAAGAGATGTAGCATCTAGAGCTGCTAAGGAACGTTGTGATAAAGGTTTTGGTATAGAAAATAATGATAACAAAGAAGGTGTCTTTTTAGATTTTAATTCTTCTATAAAAAAATATGGTAAAGAAAAAGAAAATGAATTAGGTATTACTGCAACACCAGAAAAAATAATAAAACTAGGAGAAAAAATTATAGAATATAAATATGGTAACTTATTCCATATGTATAAAAAAATAACTAATAAAAATCCTTATAAAAATCCTATGAAAATTTATCCAGCAGTACATTATACTATGGGGGGAATATGGGTAGATTATAATTTAATGTCGTCTATCCCAGGATGTTTTGTTATAGGAGAAGCTAACTTTTCAGATCATGGTGCTAATAGACTAGGAGCATCAGCATTAATGCAAGGACTAGCAGATGGATATTTTATACTTCCTTATACAATATCTGATTATTTATCTAAATATATTAACGAAAAAACAATACCTATACAGCATAACGAATTTTATAAATCAGAAAAAAAAGTAAAAGATATATTAAAAAGTATTATTAATAATAATGGGAAAAAAACTGTAGATTATTTTCATAAAATATTAGGTAAAATAATGTGGAAATATGTAGGTATGAGTAGAAATAAAAAAGGATTAATGAAATCAATACAAAAAATAAAAGAAATTAGATACGAATTCTGGAAAAATGTATTTGTTCCTGGGCATATAGAAGATGGATTAAATAATGAATTAGATAAAGCTATAAGAGTATCAGACTACTTAGAATTGGCACAATTAATGGCAATAGATGCTTTAAGTAGAAAAGAATCTTGTGGTAGTCATTTTAGAGAAGAATATCAAACTAATGATGGTGAACCATTAAGAAATGATAAAGATTTCAAATATGTTTCTATATGGGAATATAATAAAAATATGTCAATTAGTGATAAGTATATGAAAAAAGAATATTTGGATTTTACTTCTTTAAAAATAGAATCACGTTCTTATAAATAAATTTTTATGGAAAAATTGCTAAATTTTAAACTAAAAATATGGAGACAAAAAAATAACTTAGATAAAGGTTATTTTAAAAATTATAATATTAATAATATATCTCCAAATAGTTCATTTTTAGAAATGTTAGATTTATTAAATGAGAAGTTATTATATTCTAAACAAGAATTACCTATTTCTTTTGATCATGATTGTAGAGAAGGAATTTGTGGTATGTGTTCTTTATATATAAATGGTAGAGCACATGGTCCAGATAATTTAACTACTACTTGTCAACTACATATGCGTAGTTTTTCAGATGGAGAAACTATATGTATAGAACCCTGGAGGGCTAAGCCTTTTCCTATTATTAAAGATCTTGTTGTCGATAGATCATCATTTGATAGAATAATAATTTCTGGTGGATACATTTCTGTTGATACATTTGGAAGTACAATTGATGGTAATACTATTTTGATACCTAGAGATAAAGCTTCTGAAGCGTTCGATGCTGCTACATGTATAGGGTGTGGGGCATGTGTTGCAGCATGTAAAAATAGATCAGCAATGTTATTTGTTTCATCAAAAATATCTCAATTATCTATGTTACCCCAAGGTAAAATAGAAAGAAAAAAAAGAGTATTAAATATGGTACAAAAAATGGACGAAGAAGGTTTTGGTAGTTGTACAAATACTGGATCGTGTGAATTAGAATGTCCTAAAGGAATTTCCACAGATTATATATCTATTTTAAATAAAGAATATATTATATCATTTATTTCATAAAATTTTAAATAATATGGAATATTTTAATTTTGAAAAACCTATAGAAGAAATTTATAACCAGTATATTAATTGTGTAACTATAGGGGAAAAAAATGGAATAGATATGAGTGATGTATGTAAACAATTATATGATAAATTAGAATTAACAATAAAAAAAATACATCAAAAGTTAACTCCATGGCAAAGGGTACAATTATCTAGACATCCAAATAGACCATATACTTTAGATTATATTACTAATATAACAAAAAAATCATTTATAGAATTACATGGTGATAGATTATTTGGTGATGATAAGGCTATTGTAGGTGGATTTGGAAAAATAAATGAAACTACTTTTATGTTAATAGGTACTCAAAAAGGAAGAAATATTAAAGAACGACAATACAGAAGATTTGGTATGCCTAATCCGGAAGGATATAGAAAAGCACTACGTTTAATGAAATTAGCAGAAAAATTTAATAAACCAGTTGTAACATTTATTGATACTCCTGGAGCTTTTCCAGGAATTGAAGCAGAAGAAAGGGGTCAAGGCGAATCTATTGGTAAAAATATTTATGAGATGATGTCTTTAAAAGTACCTATAATTGTTTTAATTATTGGTGAAGGTGCTAGTGGTGGAGCTTTAGGTATTGGAATAGGTGATACAATATCTATGATGGAAAATTCTTGGTACTCAGTTATTTCTCCGGAGAGTTGTTCAACAATACTTTGGGGGGATTGGAGTAAAAAAGAGAAATCAGCTAAGTTATTAAAATTAACTTCTTATGATATGTATAAATTTAAACTTATAGATGAAATTATTGAAGAACCATTGGGTGGCGCACATTTATTCCCCAATCAATCTTTTAAAATTGTAAAAGAAAAAATTATAAAGTATTATAAAAAATTGTCAAAAATTGATACAAGATTAATGATTAAAAATAGAAAAGAAAAATATATTTCTATTGGTAAATTTAATGAATGTTAATTTTATGAATGAAGAAAGTTTATTTATAAAAAAAAAGGATGCTTTTGAAAAAGCAAAAATAACTCCACAATTATTAGATATAGAAGAAGCTGTAATAGGAGCTCTAATGATAGATCAAAAAGGTTTAGACGAAATTTTTAATATGTTATTTCCTGATATTTTTTATAAAAAAAAACATAGATATATATATATAGCTATACAAAATTTATATAATAATTCTAAACCAATTGATTTATATACAGTTTTAAATGAGCTTAAAAAAATAGGTAAATTAGAAGAAATAGGGGGAGAGATATTTTTAATAAAATTAACACAGAAAGTAATATCGTCTGCTCATATAGAACATCATAGTCATTTAATTCTGCAAAAATTTATTTTAAGAAAATTAATTAATCTATCATCTAATATTATTAAAAAATGTTATTATAATAAAATTGATGTTTTTGATTTATTAAATTATTCAGAATCTAAATTATTTGAAATTAATAAAAGATTTTTGATAAATCAAAAATATGAAAATGTTAAATTTTTAGTTGATAAAGCTATTAATAAAATAAAAAAAACAAAAAAAGAAGGATTAAGTGGAATATCTACTGGATTCATGAAATTAGATTATATTACTTCAGGATGGCAAAATTCAGATTTAATAATAATAGCTTCTAGACCAGGTATGGGTAAAACTACTTTTATGTTATCAATGGTAAGAAATATTGTAATAGACCAAAAAATACCAGTAATTATTTTTTCTATAGAAATGTCTTCTGTACAATTAATTACTAAATTAATTTCATCTGAAAGTGAAATTTCACTGGAAAAAATTAAAAGAGCAGAATTATCTAGTTTAGATTGGGAAACACTTATTGAAAAAACAAAAAAATTAAGAAATTCTCCATTATTTATAGATGATACACCATCTTTATCAATTTTTGACTTACGATCAAAATGTCGTTATTTAACCTCTAATTATGGAATTAGATTAGTTTTTGTAGATTATATGCAATTGATGGGTAGTAGATCTACTTATGGTAATACTAAATTACAAAATAGAGAACAAGAAATATCTATAATTTCTCGTAATTTAAAATCAATATCTAAAGAATTAAATATACCTATTATAGCCTTATCTCAATTATCTAGAGCAGTAGAAACAAGGGGTGGCGATAAACGTCCATTATTATCTGATTTAAGAGAATCTGGAGCTATAGAACAAGATGCTGATATAGTATTATTTATATATAGACCTGAATATTATGGATTTAAAACTTGGGATGTAAATAATAAAAATGATTCATGTATTGGGCAGGCTGAAGTGATTATAGCTAAGCATAGAAATGGAGGATTAGATAACTTTCGTATACGATTTATTGGTAATAAATCTAAATTTGAAGATTTTAAAGAAAAAAAAATAAAATCTATTACATTAGAATGGGAAGAGTATTATAAAAATAATGTTATTAATGAAGAAAAAAAATTGAATAATTATATTTTTTCTTCTTCAAAAAATAAATTTAAAAATTTTAATAAAAATTATATAAATAATTTATCAGATGATTATGATAAAATAAAATAATAAATTTAATTTAGTATTCTCATTATAAAAATTTTTAGTTTTTGGTAATTATAAAATCTTTATCTAGCATAAGAGGTACTTTGGAGGGGGAAAATGGTTTATCTCCAAAAGAAATAATTAAATTCTCTTCTGGGTTTGTTTATTGGATTAAAAAAAAACATAAAAAAAAAAAATATTATATTATTTTAGGAAGAGATGGAAGATTTACTTCAAAATTATTTCATAAATTAATAATAGTATTTTTTAATATACTAGGAATAAATGTAGTTGATATAGGATTATCTACAACACCTACATTAGCTATGTCTATAATAAGTGAAAAAACACAAGGTGGAATTATGATAACTGCAAGTCATAATCCTAAAAATTGGAATGGATTGAAAATATTTAATTCTATTGGAGAATCTTTATGTGAAAAAGAATTTAATAAACTTTTAAAAATGACAAAAAAAAAATATGGTAATTATATATCATATAAAAAAATAGGTTTTTGTTTTAAAAAGTCTGATTATATTAAAAAACATATAGAGAAAGTTTTGTCTATCCCTATAGTAGATAAAAATCTTATTAAAAAGTCAAATTTTAAAATTGTAGTAGATGGTATAAATTCAACTGGAGGGATAGCAGTACCTATTATTCTTAAAAAATTAGGAGTTAATATTATAAAAATTTATTGTAATCCTAATGGTGATTTTGTGCATAATCCTGAACCTGTTGAAAAAAATTTAAAAGATATATGTAAAAAAGTTAAAGATACTAAATCTGATTTAGGTATAGCTGTAGATCCTGATGTAGATAGAGTAGTATTTATTTGTGAAAATGGCATTTTTTTTGGAGAAGAATATACTTTAGTAGCTATTGCTGATTATGTATTAAATTATGAAACTGGACCGGTTGTTAGTACATCGTCTTCTTCTAATGCATTATACGATCTTTCTGTAAAAAAAAATGTTCCATTTTATGGTTCTCCTGTAGGAGAGGTAAACATTGTAAAAGTGATGAAAAAAGTTAACGCAGTTATAGGTGGTGAAGGGAATGGCAGTATTATATATCCTAAATTTAGATATGGAAGAGATGCATTAGTTGGAATCGCTTTGTTTTTAACTTATATATCTAAATTAAATAAAATACCTTTATCTATTTTAAAAACTAGATATTCTAGTTATTTTATGTCTAAAAAAAAAATAAAAATTTCGTATCATAATTATAAAACTTTATTGAAAAAAATTATACTAAAATATAAAAAAAAAAGAATTGAGATAAATGACGGTATAAAAATATATTTTAATAATGAATGGATACATATAAGAAAATCTAATACTGAAAATGTTATTAGAGTACATTCTCAAAGTATTTCAAAAAAAAGAGCACATTATTTGTCAAATAATATAATTAATGAAATAAAAAAAATATTATAAATATGGGACAAGATATAATAAAATATGTAGAAGAAAAATTTATAATAAATAAGAATTTTCCATATTTTAATTCGGGTGATACTATTACTGTTTCATTTGAAATAAAAGAAGGAAATAAAAAAAGAAATCAATCTTTTAAAGGTATTGTAATAAAAAAAAGAGGTAAAGGAATAAATAAAACATTTACTGTAAGAAAAGTTAGTTCTGGGATAGGTATAGAAAGAATATTTATTCTAAGTCAATATAATATAAAAAATATAGAAATTAATAAAAAAGGTAAAGTTAGAAGATCTAAAATATATTATATAAAATTATTAAAAGGTAAAAAAGTAAAAATAAAAACTAAATAAATCATTAGAAAAAAAAGCAAAAATGAGACAAAAATAGCTCTATTTATTGCTTTTTATAATATTTTTCTAATGTTTATTTTATTTATTTACTTTTTTTCATTGTTATTATCTTCAGGATTTTCTTTTTCAGGTGTTATATTACTTTCTTCTTTATTTTTTAATGGTTCTTCATTATTTGAAGCTGAGGTAGAAGATGAAGTAGAATTTGAATTTGGAGATGATGTTGAATCATTTAAATTATCAGCAGCATTTCCACCACTACCATTAATTGGTTTTTCTTCTTCTGTTGAAGTATTCCCATTATTGCTATCATTTTTATTTTTATTGCAACTAACAGTTAATAAAAAAATTGCTAACATAATAGTAGTAAAAATAATTCTTAATTTTTTCATCATAATAAAATAGTATTTCAATTATTATATTACATATTTTGGACAAATTTATATAAAAATTTGGAATGAAAAAATATATCATTATTTGTATTTTTTATAAAAAAGTAAAAATGTTTTTTTTATTAAAGTATAAATAGTATTTAAATTTTCATTTTAACCTGATAACAAGATTGTTACAAATTATAATATATTTTATAATAATTATTCAATACAATAACAAAAATTATGTATTTAAATAATAAAATTTTGAAAGAAGCATTAACTTTTGATGATGTTTTACTTGTACCATCTTATTCTACTGTTTTACCATCAGAAGTATCTATAAAAACTAATTTAACTGATGATATAAAACTTAATATTCCAATAATAAGTGCAGCAATGGATACAGTTACTGAATCTTCTTTGGCTATATCAATTGCTAGAGAAGGAGGTTTAGGTATAATTCATAAAAATATGAATATTAAAGATCAAACTAAAGAAGTTTATTTCGTAAAAAGAACTGAAAGTGTAATTATAAATAACCCTATTACACTTTATAAAAATTATACCTTGAGACATGCTCAATATCTTATGAAAAAACATAAAATATCAGGACTCCCTGTAGTAGAAAAAGATAATTATTTAATAGGTATTTTAACAAAAAGAGACATAAAATATAATACAAATTTAGATACTGTAGTAGAAAATATAATGACAAAGGATAATTTAATTACATCTAAAATAGGTATTACATTAGAATATGCTAAAAAAATTTTATTAACTAAAAAAATAGAAAAGCTTCCAATAATAGATGAATTAAATAAATTAAAAGGATTAATAACTATAAAAGATATTGATAATATAATGGAATATCCTAATGCATGTAAAGATTCAAGAGGTAATTTGCGTGTTGGAGCTTCAGTTGGAATAGATAAAAATACATTAAAAAGAGTAAGATCATTAATAAAAGTAAATGTAGATGTTATAGTAGTAGATTCTGCACATGGTCATTCTTCAAGAGTTATTAATGTAATAAAATTAATAAAAAATGAATTTCCAACAATTCCATTATTAGCTGGGAATATAGTTACCAAAGAAGGAGCTAAAGATTTAATAAATGCTGGAGCTGATATTTTAAAAGTTGGTATAGGATCAGGTTCTATTTGTACTACTAGAGTTATAGCTGGAGTAGGTATGCCTCAAATCACTGCTATAAATGATGTATATGAATATGCAAAAAAAAAAAATATTAGCGTTGTATCTGATGGTGGAATAAGATATTCAGGAGATGTTTTGAAAGCTTTAGCGTCTGGTGCTAGTTCAGTTATGATTGGTGGATTATTTGCAGGTACTGATGAAGCACCAGGTGATGAAGTTATTTTTCAGGGAAGAAAATTTAAAACATATGTTGGTATGGGATCTACAATTGCTATGAAAAGAGGTAGTAATGAACGTTATTTTCAAAATAATAATAAATTTGTCCCTGAAGGAATAGAAGCTATTGTACCTTATAAAGGAAAAGCAAAAGATGTAATTTTTCAAATATGTGGTGGATTAAAATCTGGTATGGGATATTGTGGTACATGTAATATTAACGAATTAATAAAAAATGGAAAATTCGTTAAAATAACTAATTCAGGATTAAAGGAAAATCATCCTCATAGTGTAAATATTACTAAAGAAAGTTCTAATTATTTCAGAAAATAAAAAATACCCGGGACGGGATTTGAACCCGTACGATCAAAATGATCACAGGATTTTAAGTCCTGTGTGTCTACCAATTCCACCACCCGGATTATTATTAAAGAGCGAGAAACCGGATTTGAACCGGCGACCCCAACCTTGGCAAGGTTATGCTCTACCAACTGAGCTATTCTCGCTAATTTTTTTTATTAAATTAATTTTTTATTTTAACAAATTTTTAATTTCTTCAATTTTTATTTTTACTTCTTTAAGAGATAATATATCAATTTTTTTTATTTTATTAATACAAATATCAATTTTTTTTATTTTATTAATAAAATATTTATTATTTATTTTGTCTTTTTTTAATACTGATAAAATTTTTTTAGCATTATTTATTATATCTATTGGCATACCAGATATTTTAGCTACATAAATTCCAAAACTATCATATTTACTTGATCCATATATCAATTTTCTCATAAAAATTACATTTTCGTTAATTTTTTTAACTGAAATATGGTAATTTTTTATACTATTATGATTGTATAAATTATATAATTCATTATAATGAGTAGCGAATAAAGTTAATGGACGTAATTTACTTGTATGTAAAAATTTTATAATAGATGCTGCTATTGATATGCCTTCGTTATTGTTGGTCCCTCTACCTATTTCGTCTAAAATTATAAAACTTCTTTTAGTAATATTATTAAGTATATTAGAAGTCTCATTCATTTCTACCATAAAAGTTGATTCACCTAAAGATATATTATCATAAGAACCTACTCTACTAAAAATTTTATCAGTTAATCCTATTTCAGCTTTTTCTGCTGGGATAAAACTTCCAATATGAGTCATTAATATTATTATTGCAGTTTGACGTAAGATAGCTGATTTTCCTGACATGTTTGGTCCTGTTATTATAATGATTTGTTTTTCATCTTTATCAAGAAAAATATCATTTGGTATATATGAATCTTTTTCTAAAAATTGTTTTTCTATAACTGGATGTCTACCATTTTTTATTGATATATTAAAAGAAAAATTTATGTTAGGTTTAACATAATTATTTTCTAATGCTACATTAGAAAATGAACATAATACATCTAATTTAGCAATTATTCTAGAATTATTTTGTAATTTTTTTATATTTTTAATAATCTTATTAATAAGATTATTAAAAATATTTTTTTCTAAAAAAAATATTTTTTGTTCAGCATTAATTATATTTAATTCATAATTTTGTAATATTTGAGTAGTATATCTTAATGAATTTGATAATGTTTGTTTTTTTATCCAATAATTAGGTACTTTATCTTTATCTTTTAATTTAATTTCAAAACAATATCCAAATAAATTATTATTATTTATTTTTAAATTTGATATACCTGTTTTTTTTTTTTCTATTAAACAAATTTTATCTATATATTCTTTTTGATTAAAATACAATAAACGGGTATTATCTAATTCATTTGATAATCCGTCGGAAATAACATCACCTTTACCTTTTTCAATTTTATAAGATGATTCTTTTTTAAGAGTTCTAGAAATTTTATATGATATATAATTACAATTTAAAATTTGTTTTCCTATTATTGAAATATTTTCTTCTTTTTGTTGAATAATTTTTTGTTTTATTTTTTCTATAGATATAATGGATTTATTAAATGAAATAATTTCTCTTGGAGTAATTCTACCTGTAACCATTTTTGTAATTATTCTTTCTATATCAAAAATTTTTTTTAATTTTTTATTTAAATAAATACGTAAAATATTATTATAACATAAATCATTTACTATTTTATTTCTTTGTTTTATTTTATAAATATCTATTAAAGGGAATAACATCCAATTTTTTAGTAATCTTCCACCCATAGGTGTTATTGTTTTATCTATAATATTTAATAATGATTTTCCACTTTCATGATAAGATTTAAATATCTCTAGATTACGAAAAGTGTAATCATTAATCCACATAAATTCTTCTTTTTTTATTTGTTTTATTGTTGATATATGATCTATTTTATCAAAAAGACATTTATTATTTAAATAAAATAATATAATACCAGAAGCTATAATACCCAATTTTAAATTTTCAATACCAAATCCTTTTAAAGAATTCGTTTTAAAATGTGATATTAATTTTTCATATGTTATTTGATAATTAAAATACCAATCTTCCATTTTAAAAAAATAAAACGAATTATATTTTAATAATTCATAAAAAAAATTTTTTTTATTTTTTTGAAAAATAATTTCACTAGGTTGAAAATTTTTTAAATATTGCAATATATTTTTTTCTTCATCTTCTACTATGAAAAAATCTCCAGTAGAAATATCTAAAAAACTTAATCCAAACATTTTTTTTTCTATATGTATAGATGCTAAAAAATTATTTGATTTATTTTTTAATACACTATCTTCTACAGCTGTCCCCGGAGTTACTAATTGTACAACACCTCTTTTTACAATATTTTTACCTTTTTTTGTAGATTCTAATTGATCACAAATTGCTACACGATATCCAGCATTTATAAGTTTAGGTAAATATGTATTTATAGAATGACAAGGAAATCCAGAAAAATATATATTATTATGACTTGATCGTCTAGTTAGTACAATGTTTAGTGTCTTAGAACATATTACTGCATCTTTTCCAAATATTTCATAAAAATCTCCAATTTGGAATAATAATATTGCATCTGTATATTTTCTTTTTATATTATTATATTGGTTTATTAATGGTGTTTCTTTTTTCTTTTTAAAAGAAATTGTATTCATAACATAAATGTAATTTTTAAAACAAAAAAAAGTTTTTTTTAATATTTAAAAAATTATAAATTTTACTATTTTAATTATGCCAAAAAAATTTAAAGAGCATAAAAGTTTAGATCTTAGAAAGATAACAACTGAAATATATAAATATTGGGAAAAAAAGAATATTTATAATGAAGTTCAAAAAAAATTCGAAGAATTTTTATTAAAAAAAAAATATAAAACTGATTCTTCATTTTTATTTGTTTTATATGAAGGTCCCCCTTCTTTAAATGGGTCCCCTGGTATACATCATATCTTAGCTAGGACCATAAAAGATATATTTTGCAGATATAATACTTTAAAAGGTATGAAAGTTTTTAGAAAGTCCGGATGGGATACTCATGGATTACCTATTGAACTTAATGTAGAAAAAAAAATAGGAATAACTAAAAATGATATTGGGAAAAAAATCTCTGTAGAAAAATATAATAATATATGTAAAGATTTAGTTAAAAGTTCTATGAAAGAATGGATACTTTTTACGAAAAAAATGGGGTATTGGATAGATGAAAAGAAATTTTTTATTACATATAGTACAAAATATATAGAAAGTGTATGGTGGTTAATAAAAAACTTATATAATAAAAATTTGATATATAAAGGATATACTATACAACCTTATTCTCCTGCAGCTGGTACTGGATTAAGTTATCATGAATTAAATATACCAGGGGCTTATAAAAAAGTAGAACAATTATCTCCTTTTGTAAAATTTAAATCTATAAAAAATACATTACCTAAGAAATTTCAAAATATTTTAGGTAATATTTATTTTATTGTTTGGACTACTACTCCATGGACATTACCATCTAATACAGCATTAGCAATTGAAAACGATGCAAATTATGTATTAATAAGAATATATAATTATACTTTTTCAAAAGAAGAAAATTTTATTATTTCTGAAAATTCTATAAACAATATATTTTCTATAGATAAATATTATAAAGTTGTAAAAAGTAGTGATATAAATCTTGAAAATAAAATTAACAATAAACATCCATATTTATTAATATTTAAATTTAAAGGGAAAGATATATTAAATAGTAAATATGAACAATTACTATCATGGTATAAACCAATTCCTAATAATAATAATTCTTTTACAATTTTTTCTGGAGATTTTGTAAATAGTAAAGATGGTACAGGTATAGTCCATATATCTCCTACTTTTGGTGTAGAAGATTTTATGTTATCTAATAAATATAATATTCCATCTATATTAATAAATAAAAAAAATATTTTATGTCCTTTAGTAGATTTTCATGGAAAATTTGACGATAGTTTACCATATAATTTTGGTGGTAAATATATTAAAAAAGAATTTGATACTAAAAAAAAACAAAATGATTTTTTAGTAGATAAAGAAATTATTTTATTATTAGAAAATATAAATAGAATATTTAAAACGGAAAAATATAAACATTTTTATCCTCATTGTTGGAGGACAGAAAAGCCAATAATTTATTATCCTTTGAATTCGTGGTTTATGAAAACTGAAAAAATTAAGAATAAAATGATATTATTAAATAATAAAATAAAATGGCATACTTATTCTACTTCAGAAAATAATAGATTTAATTCATGGATAAATAACATAAAAGATTGGAATTTATCTAGATCTAGGTTTTGGGGGACCCCATTACCTATTTGGAGAACTTTAAAAGGAGATGAAGAAATAGTAATAGGATCTTTAAAAGAATTGTTTATAGAAATTAAACAATCTATAAAATATGGTTTTATGAAAAATAATAATTTATTTAAAGATTTTTCATTAGAAGATATGAGTGATTATAATTATAAAAAAATTGATTTACATATGCATAATCTAGATAAAATAATATTAGTATCACCAATAGGGGGAAAACCTATGTTTAGAGAATCTGATGTTATAGATGTATGGTTTGATTCTGGATCAATGCCTTATGCTCAATTTCATTATCCATTTGAAAATAAAAATTACATAGACAAAAATATATTATTCCCGTCTGATTTTATATCAGAAGGAATAGACCAAACTAGAGGATGGTTTTTTACATTACATGCTATTAGTTGTTCATTATTTAATTCAATTTCATATAAAAATGTTATTCCTACAGGATTAATTTTAGATATTAATGGACATAAAATGTCTAAAAGTAAAGGTAATTCAATAAACCCATTTGATTTAATAAATAATTATGGTCCAGATGCAATTCGTTGGTATATTATTTTAAATTCTAATCCTTATGATAATCTAAAATTTGATATAAATGGTATTAAAATTGTAACAAAAAAATTTTTTAGAACATTATATAATATTTATTCATTTTTTGTATTATATGCTAATATAGATGGTTTTTTATATAAAGAAAAAGATAACATTAATAATTATACTAATTTAGATTTTTGGATAATTTCTGAGTTAAATATTTTAATAAAAAAATCAGATAAATATTATTATAATTATAATCCAACAAAAGTAGCACGTTTAGTAAATGTATTTGTATTAAATAAATTAAGCAATTGGTATGTAAGATTATGCAGAAGAAGATTTTGGAAAACAGAATATACAAAAAATAAAATAGCAGCATATCAAGTACTTTATACATGTTTAATATCAATAATTAAAATTATATCTCCAATAATTCCATTTTTATCAGAAAAATTTTTTTTAGATTTAAATAATATTACTAATAAAGAACATTGTAAAAGTGTTCATTTAAGTAGTTACCCAAAATATAAAAAATGTTTTATAAATAAAAAATTGCAATATATAATGTCTTTTGTCCAAAGTATAGTAACAATGATATTATCTATGAGAAGAAAAAATAATATTAAAATACGACAACCTTTACAAGAGGCTATGATACTTATACCTAAAAATAAAGAAATACGTGATTACTTAAAAAAATTTACAAAAATAATACTAAAAGAAACTAATATAAAGAAAATAACATTTCCTAATTCTTATGAAAAATTAGAATTATCTAAAAATGTTAAGCCTAATTATAAATATATTGGACCTAAATTTGGAAATAATGTTAAAAAAGTTTGTGAATTAATAAATAAATTAACACAAGATGATATAAAAAATATAGAAAAAAAACATAAAATTTATTTAGATGGTAAATATCTTATTTCTATAAAAGATTTAAAAATAACAACAAAATTTGTTAAAGAATGGGAAGTATCGTTTAATGATAATTTTACAATAGCTTTAAATTTAAAAATTACAAATTTTCTTAAAGAAGAAGGTATAGTTAGAGAATTTATTAGAAATGTACAAATTTTAAGAAAAAAATATAAATTAAATGTATCTGAAAAAATATTTTTATATATTAATACAATTAAAGAATTAGAATCTATTTTAAAAAAAAATAAAAACTTCATATGTAAAGAAACTTTATCTATTAATATTATTTCACGTAAAGTAAATAATGGAATTATAATAAATTTATTAGGAAAAAAAATACATTTAGATATTTGTATTTTTAATACAAAATATTAAAATTAAATATTTGTAACTTTACAATGAAAAATTATTATTGGATTATTATATTTTCAATAGTATTAATTGATCAAATTTTTAAAATTTATGTTAAAACTCATTTTGAATTAAATAGTAGTTTTTATATATTTTCATTTTTTAGAATTTATTTTATAGAAAATCCTGGAATGGCTTATGGGATTAATTTAGGATATGGAAAAATTGAGAAAAAAATATTGAGTATTACTCGTATAATTTTCGTTTTATTTATTTTTTATATTTTAAACAAAAAAAAAAATTGCAATAAAAAGTATATTATTATCCCTATTATTTTAATTTTATCTGGATCTTTAGGTAATTTATTAGATAATATATTATACGGTATTTTGTTTAATAAGGGGTTAACTTATAATGAGTATAAAAAAAAATGGATATCATATCCTGGCATTTCTAGAATTAATTTTAATGGATATTCATCTTTGTTAGAAGGATGTGGAGTAGATATGTTGTATTTCCCTATAATTAATAGTTCTTTTAATACACCTTTTTTTGGAGAATTTAAATTTAAATTTTTTAATCCAATTTTTAATATATCTGACGTATCTATATTTATTGGAATTGTTTTTATATTTTTATTTAAAAGAAAAATTATAAATACAATTTTTTTTTAATATTTATTTATTTTTTATAGATTTGTTCAATTTGATTATAATTATTAAAAACTATTATGCCGGTGTAGCTCAGTTGGTCAGAGCACGTGATTTGTAATCTCGAAGTCGTGGGTTCGAATCCCTCCACCGGCTTTTATTTACTACATTAGGGGAGATACTCAAGTCCGGTTAACGAGGACAGACTGTAAATCTGTTAGCTTTGCTTACGCAGGTTCGAATCCTGCTCTCCCCATTATATTTAGCGGAAGTAACTCAGTTGGTAGAGTATCAGCCTTCCAAGCTGGATGTCGCGGGTTCGAATCCCGTCTTCCGCTCAATTATATTGGCCAATGTAGCTCAGTTGGTAGAGCACTTTCTTGGTAAGAAAGAGGTCACGGGTTCAAATCCCGCCGTTGGCTTATTTTTGAACTAATAATTTTATCATGGCAAAAGAAAAATTCAAACGAAATAAACCACATTTAAATATAGGTACAACTGGGCATGTTGATCATGGTAAAACCACTCTAACTTCTGCTATTACAAAAGTATTATCAAAAGATGGATTAGCAGAAGAAAAAAGTTTTGAATCTATAGATAACGCACCAGAAGAAAAAGCTAGAGGAATTACTATTAATACTTCTCATGTAGAATATGAGACAAAAAAAAGACATTATGCTCATGTTGATTGTCCTGGACATGCAGATTATGTTAAAAATATGATTACAGGTGCTGCTCAAATGGATGGTGCTATTTTAGTAGTAGCAGCTACAGATGGACCTATGCCACAAACAAGAGAGCATATTTTATTAGCACGTCAGGTAGGCGTACCTAAAATAGTTGTATTTATAAATAAAGTTGATCAAGTAGATGATCCTGAACTACTAGAATTAGTTGAAATGGAAATACGAGAATTACTGACTAAATATGAATATGATGGTGATAAAATCCCTATAGTACAAGGATCTGCGTTATCTGCTATAAATGGAGAAAAAAAAGGTATTGATTCTATTAAAGAATTAATGAACGTATTAGATAATTATATACCTGATCCTATAAGAGAAATAGATAAGCCATTTTTAATGCCAGTTGAAGATGTATTTACTATAACCGGTAGAGGTACAGTAGCAACAGGTAGAATAGAAAGTGGAATAATTAATACTGGTGATTTAGTAGATATTATAGGTATGGGGGATAAAAAATTATCCTCTACAATTACTGGTGTTGAGATGTTCAGAAAAATATTAGATAGAGGGCAGGCAGGAGATAACGTAGGTTTATTGTTGCGTGGTATTGAAAAAAAAGATATAAGAAGAGGTATGGTAATTGGTACACCAAATACTATAAAAGCTTATAATAAATTTAAAGCAGAAGTTTATGTTTTAACAAAAGAAGAAGGTGGAAGACATACTCCATTTCATAATAAATATAGACCTCAATTTTATTTGAGGACTACTGATGTTACAGGAGAAATATATTTACCAAAAGGTGTAGAAATGGTAATGCCAGGAGATAACGTATCTATGGAAGTAAAATTACATCAACCTATAGCAATGAGTAAAAATCTTAGATTTGCAATTAGAGAAGGTGGTAAGACAGTTGGAGCAGGTCAAGTTATTGATATAATATAAAATTTTTAAAACGGATGTAGCTTAGTTAGGTAGAGTATCGGTCTCCAAAACCGAAGGGCGTAAGTTCGAATCTTACCATCCGTGCAAAAACAATATATGGTATGAAAATAAGTAATTTTTTTATAGAAATTTATAATGAATTTTTCTATCGGATTACTTGGCCACAATGGAAAAGTTTGAAAAAATCAACTATTTTAATTTTTTTTTTCTCAATATTATTATCAATATTTTTATATTGTATAGATGTTATACTTATTTATTTGGTTAAACATTTTTTTTCTTTATAAAATTTATTTTTTATGAATGATTTAGATAAAATAGAAAATTTTAAAAAAAATAAAGTATTTGAAAAAAAATGGTATGTTATGAAAACTATAAGTGGAAAAGAAAACAAAATAAAATCATATATTGAAAATGAAATAATGAATAATAAATATAAAGAATATATAGGAAAAGTATTAGTACCAATTGAAAAAATAATACAAATTAGAAAAGGTAAAAAAATTCATAGAGAAAAAGTATATTTTCCAGGATATGTAATTATAGAAGCAGTTTTAGATAATGAAGTGTTTCATGAAATAAAAAATATTCCTGGAGTAATTACATTTTTAGGTGAAGGTAAAGGTGATATGTACAATCCTGTACCTATAAGAAAAGAAGAAGTAGATAGAATTTTAGGTAATATTGATAAATTATCTAATTATCATAATATTAAAATTCCTTTTATAGTAGGTGAAACAATTAAGGTAATATATGGACCTTTTAGTGGATTTAATGGTACAATTGAGAAAATAAATAAAGATAAAAAAAAATTAGAATTATCTGTCTTGATTTTCGGTAGGAAAACACCATTAGAATTAAATTTTACACAAGTAGAAAAAATTTGATTTAAAAATGAAAAAAATTATAAAAAAAATTAAAATTCAAAAAATTTTTGGGGGTAAAGCTACACCAGCACCACCTATTGGCCCAATATTAGGTAGTTCTGGTGTTAACATTATGGAGTTTTGCAAAAAATACAATTTTAAAACTAAAAATAAATTAGGTGAATTATGTCCAGTATTTATAACAATATATGAGGATAAAACTTTTTCTTTGGTAATAAAAAAACCACCTATATCTTTTTTATTATTAGATTTAATTAAAAAAAAGAAAGGGTCAAATGAACCAAATCGATCTAAAATAGGAAAAATTGGATTAAATGATATTAAAAATATTGCAAAAAATAAAATAGAAGATTTAAATTGTTTTTCAGTTAATTCAGCGATTTCTATGATCTCTGGTACAGCAAAATCTATGGGTATAGAAATAATAAAAGAGTAAATTTTTTTTATGAAAAAAAATAAAATAAAATTAACTAAAAATAAAAAAAAAGTTATAAAGTATATAAATAAACAACAATATTCTATAAAAGAAGCTTTATATACTTTAAAAAAAATAAGTTTTGTTAAATTCGATGAATCAATAGATGTAGCAATACGTTTAGGAAAAGTAAAAGATTATAATGTAATTAAAGGTGTAGTTAATTTACCTAATGGTACAGGGAAAAAAAATTGCATTTTAGCTATAGTTGATAAAGAAAATGAACAAAGTTCTAAACTAGCAGGTGCTAATTATTCAGGATTACATTATATAGAAAAAATTAAATCTGGATGGTGGGATAAAAATATAAATATTGTTATTTCTATGCCTAAATTAATGAGTAAACTATCATTAGTTGGTAAAATTTTGGGTCCTAAAGGGCTTATGCCTAATCCTAGTATTAATACTGTATCTATAAATCCAGAAAAAACAATAAAAGAAATTATGTTAGGTAGTGTATCATTTAAATCAGATCGTTATGGAATTATACATTTATCTATTGGTAAGGTATCTTTTTTACATAAATATTTATTAGAAAATTTTAATGAATTGATAAAAAATATTACAAAAAATATATCTTCTTCATCTAAAGGTAATTATATTCATAATATATATATATCAACAACTATGAGTATTGGATTATTATTAGACATTAAAAGTTTTGATACTTAATTTATATACCTTATGATTAATATACATAGGAAAAAAAAAGATTTATTAAATTTAATTAAAATATTATCAAATAATAAGGTAATATATTTGTTTGATATGTCCAAATTAACTTGTAATCATATTTCAATTATAAAAAAAAGATTATATAAATATAATATAAATATGAAAATGATTAAAAATACTTTATTGGAAAAATCTATAAAAAATATAAAAAATAAAAATATTAAATTATTTTCTAATGTTTTAAAAGGAAATACTAGTATTATTTTTTCTAATAAAAGTGTAGAAAATATTATACCAAAAATAATAAAAAAATTTCGTGTTGAAGAAAATATTAAAAATCCTATTTTAAAAGTAGCTTATGTTCAAGATTCTTTGTATTTTGATGATATAAATTTAGATATACTTTTAAATATAAAATCAAAAGAAGAATTAATATATGAACTGTTAAAAACAATTAAAACTCCAGTAAATAAAATTTTACTGTCTATTTCAAAAAATAAAATATATGAAATTTTAAAATCACTTGCAATAAAAAAATAATTTTAATAAAAAACACAAATGATAAAAAAATTAGCAGAACAATTAGTTAATTTAACTATAAAACAAGTAAATGAATTGACTAATATTCTAAAAAATGAATATGGTATTTATCCTGATAATTTAATTAGCAATGTAGTAAATTCTAATAATGAAAATAAAGTAGATGATGCTAATGAAAAAAGTGTATTTAATATAATTTTAAAATCTTCTGGAAATTCAAAACTATCTGTAGTAAAATTGGTTAAAGAAATTACTGGGAAGGGATTGAAAGAATCAAAAGATTTGGTAGATACTTTACCTAGTACTATAAAAGAATCATTGAATAAAAAAGAAGCAGAAGATTTAAAAGATAAGTTTGAAAGAGTAGGTGCTGAAATAGAATTAAAATAATGTTATTTATTGCAAATAAAATTACATGAATTGAATAAAAAAGATAAAGATAAAAAAAAAATATTAAGAATTTCTTTTGCATCTGTAATAAAACATGCACAATATCCTGATTTTTTAGATATTCAAATAAAGTCATTTAAAGAGTTTTTTCAATTACATACAAAACCTGAAAATAGAAAAAATGAAGGATTATTTAAAGCTTTTAAAGAAAATTTTCCAATTTCCGATTCTAGAAATTCATTTGTTTTAGAATTTAAAGGTTATTCAATAGATTCTCCAAGATATTCTACAAAAGAGTGTCTTGAAAGAGGATTAACATATAGTATTCCTTTAAAAGCTAAGTTGAAATTATATTGTACAGATCCTGAACATGAAGAATTTGAAACAGTATACCAAGATGTATATTTAGGAACATATCCATATATGACATCTTCTGGTACTTTTATTTTTAATGGATCAGAAAGAGTTATTGTTTCTCAATTACATAGGTCCCCAGGTGTTTTTTTTGGTCAAACACATCATGCTAATGGTACTAAATTATATTCTGCTAGAATTATACCATTTAAAGGATCTTGGATAGAATTTGCTACAGATATTAATAATATTATGTATGCTTATATAGATAGAAAAAAAAAGTTACCAATGACAACTTTATTGCGTGCAATAGGTTATGAAAGAGATAAAGATATATTAAAAATATTTGATTTAGCAGAAGAAGTTAAAATTTATGACAATAATGAAAAAAATATTTTAAATAGAACATTAGCTGAAAGAATTTTAAAAATATGGCACGAAGATTTTGTAGATGAAGATACTGGAGAGGTGGTATCAATAGAAAAAAATAAAATTCTTATAGATAGAGACATTTTATTGCAAGAAGAACATATAGAAATAATAAAAAATAATAGTATAAAAACAGTTTTATTACACAAAGAAGGAAGTAAAAAAAAAGATTATTCTATTATTTATAATACTTTACATAAAGATACTACGAATTCTGAAAAAGAAGCAGTAGAATATATTTATAAACAATTAAGAAATACAGAACCTCCAGATGATGAAACTGCTAGAGGGGTAATAGACAAACTCTTTTTTTCTGATACACGATACAGTTTAGGCCCTGTAGGTAGATATAGAATTAATAAACGTTTAGGATTAAATATTGATTCAAATCATTTAGTTTTAACAAAAAAAGATTTAATTGCTATTATAGAACATTTAAATGCATTATTTAATTCTAAAAGAGAAGTAGATGATATTGATCATTTATCTAATAGACGTGTTAGAACAGTAGGAGAACAATTATATACACAATTTAGTATAGGTTTATCTAGAATGGCAAGAACTATTAGGGAAAGAATGAATGTCCGTGATAACGAGGTGTTTATGCCTATAGATCTTATAAATGCAAAAACTTTATCTTCTGTAATAAATACTTTTTTTGGTACTAATCAACTATCTCAATTTATGGATCAAACTAATCCTTTATCAGAAATGACACATAAAAGAAGATTATCAGCTTTAGGTCCAGGTGGATTATCAAGAGAAAGAGCAGGATTTGAAGTAAGAGATGTAAATTATTCTCATTATGGTAGATTATGTCCAATAGAAACACCAGAAGGTCCTAATATAGGGTTAATTTCTTCTCTTGCTGTATTCGCAAAAATAAATAAAATGGGTTTTGTAGAAACCCCATATAGAACAATAAAAAATGGGAAAATAAATATAAAAATAAAAGAAAAATATTTAAGTGCAGAAGAAGAAGAAGGCAAAGTAATAGCTCAATCAAATTCTATTAGTTATAAAGGTAATTTTATTTCTAATAAAATTATATCTAGAAAAGATGGTGATTTTCCTATTGTATCACCAGAACAAATAGATTATATTGATGTAGCTCCAAACCAAATAGCATCTATATCTGCATCTTTAATACCTTTTTTAGAGCACGATGATGCTAATAGAGCATTAATGGGGTCTAATATGATGAGACAAGCTGTCCCTTTGATTAATCCTGAGTCTCCTATAGTAGGGACTGGATTAGAAAAACAAGTAGCTATAGATTCCAGAATTTTAATAAACTCTGAAAATGATGGGGTTATAGAATATGTTGATTCTCAAAAAATTATTGTTAAATATAACAGATCAGATAGAGAAAATTTAGTTAATTTTTATTCTAATATTAAAGTATATGAATTAATCAAATTTAGAAAAACTAATCAAAATACATGTATTAATTTAAAACCCATAGTAAAAAAAGGTATGAAAGTAAAAAAGGGTCAAATATTATGTGAAGGATACGCTACAGAAAATGGAGAATTAGCTTTAGGACGTAATTTAAAAGCAGCTTTTATACCTTGTAATGGGTATAATTTTGAAGATGCTGTACTAATATCAGAAAAAGTTGTTAGTGAAGATATGTTTACATCAATTCATATTGACGAATATTCTCTAGAAGTTAGAGATACTAAATTAGGTATGGAAGAATTAACTAGTGATATCCCAAATGTAAGTGAAGATGCTACTAAAAATTTAGATGAAAATGGAATAATAAGAATAGGCGCAGAAGTTAAACCTGGAGATATATTAATTGGTAAAATAACGCCAAAAGGAGAATCAGATCCAACTCCAGAAGAAAAACTATTGAGAGCAATTTTTGGTGATAAAGCAGGTAATGTTAAAGATGCTTCATTAAAAGCTGAGCCTTCTTTATTTGGGGTAGTTATAGATACTAAACTATTTACTAGAAGTATAAAAAATAAATTATCTAGAAACCAAGATAAAATTTTAATAGATAATTTGGATAAAAAATATAAACAAAAAATTTTATATTGTAAAAATAAATTATTAGATAAATTAACTTTTGTTTTACATGATAAAGAATGTAATATTAATGTTTATAATGAAAAAGAAGATTTAATTTTTACTAAGGGAGATAAATTTACAAGAGAATTACTACAAAATAAATCAAATTATGATATATTAAATTCTGAAAATTGGACAAAAGATAAAGAAGTTAATAAAATAATTTCTGAAATATTACACAACTATAAAATATATAATAATAATTTAAAAAGCAATTTTAAACATAAAAAAATTTCTATTACAATTGGTGATGAATTACCTTCTGGAATAGTTAAAATGGCAAAAGTTTATATAGCTAAAAAAAGAAAATTAAAAGTAGGAGATAAAATGGCTGGTAGACATGGTAATAAAGGAGTAGTAGCTAGAATACTTCGTGTAGAAGATATGCCATTTTTAGATGATGGGACTCCTGTTGATATTGTTTTAAATCCATTAGGCGTACCATCAAGAATGAATATAGGACAAATATATGAAACAGTATTAGGATGGGCTGGCTATCAATTAAATGTTAAATTTTCTACACCTATATTTGATGGTGCTTCTATAAATCAAATATCTGATTATACAAATATATCAAATATCCCTAAGTTTGGATCTACTTATTTATTTGATGGAGGAACAGGAGAAATGTTTGATCAACCAGCTACTGTTGGGATTATATATATGTTAAAATTAGGACATATGGTAGATGACAAAATGCATTCTCGTTCTATTGGTCCATATTCATTAATAACTCAACAACCTTTAGGTGGTAAGTCTCAGTTTGGAGGACAAAGATTTGGAGAAATGGAGGTATGGGCACTAGAAGCATTTGGAGCATCAAATATTTTACGTGAAATTTTAACTGTTAAATCAGATGATGTATTAGGAAGAGCAAAAACTTATGAATCTATTGTAAAAGGGACAGAAATACCTGAACCAAATAGTCCTGAATCTTTTAATGTTTTATGTTATGAATTAAAAGGATTAGGACTAGATATTAGTTTAGAAGAATAAACTTTTCTTTTTAGGAAAATGAATAATAAAAAAAATAATAGTACTAAATTTAGTAAAATAACTATAAGACTAGCTTCTCCAGAAATTATATTAAAAGAATCTTATGGTGAAGTTTTAAAACCAGAAACAATAAATTATAGAACCCATAAACCAGAAAGAGATGGCCTTTTTTGTGAAAGGATTTTTGGACCAGTAAAAGATTATGAATGTGGATGTGGTAAATATAAAAGAATTCGTTACAGAGGTATTGTATGTGATAGATGTGGTGTAGAAGTAACTGAAAAAAAAGTAAGAAGAGAGCGGATGGGTCACATAAATCTTGTAGTACCTGTTGCTCATATTTGGTGTTTTAGATCTTCTCCTAATAAAATAGGTGCATTATTAGGCCTATCTTCTAAAAAAATAGAAATGATAATTTATTATGAGAGATATGTTATTATAAAAAATAATATAGCTACTAAATTAGATGGATCATTATATAAAGAAGGGGAATTTTTAACTGAAGAAGAATATTTATCTATTTTAGATAAAATACCCAAAGATAATCAATCTTTAGAAGATACTGATAATAATAAATTTATTGCTAAAATGGGTGCTGAATGTATAGAAGATTTATTAAAAAAAATAAATTTAAATACTTTATCTTACAACCTAAGAAACAAAATTATAAATGAGACATCTAAACAAAGAAAAACTGAATCATTAAAAAGATTACAAATAGTAGAATTATTTAAAGAAGGTAAAAATAATGGTGGTGAACCATTTTGGATGATTATACATGTTTTATCTGTTATACCACCAGAACTAAGACCTTTAGTCCCATTAGATGGTGGTCGTTATGCTGCATCTGACATGACAGATTTATATCGTCGTGTACTTATTAGAAATAATCGTTTAAAGCGATTAATAGAAATTAAAGCTCCTGAAGTAATTTTAAGAAATGAAAAAAGAATGCTACAAGAAGCAGTTGATTCACTTTTTGATAATTCTAGAAAAATGTCAGCTGTTAAATCAGATGGTAATAGACCTTTAAAATCTTTATCTGATGCATTAAAAGGTAAACAAGGTAGATTTAGACAAAATCTTCTTGGAAAAAGAGTAGATTATTCAGCTAGATCCGTTATTGTTGTAGGTCCACATTTAAAATTACATGAATGTGGTTTACCTAAAAATATGGTTGCAGAACTATATAAACCATTTATAATTAGAAAATTAATAGAAAGAGGTATAGTTAATACAGTAAAATCTGCTAAAAAAATTATAGATAAAAGAGAGCCTGTTATATGGGATATTTTAGAAAATATTTTAAAAGGTCATCCTGTTTTATTAAATAGAGCTCCTACTTTACATAGATTAGGTATTCAATCCTTTCAACCTAAATTAATAGATGGAAAAGCTATACAATTACATCCTTTAGTATGTGCAGCTTTTAATGCGGATTTTGATGGAGATCAAATGGCTGTACATTTACCATTATCTAATGCAGCAATATTAGAATCTAAGTTATTAATGTTATCATCACAAAATATTTTAAATCCTGCTAATGGAACACCTATTACGGTACCATCACAAGATATGGTATTAGGTCTATATTACATGACTAAACCATTATTATCTGATAATAATAAAAAAATAAGAGGAGAAGGTTATAAATTTTATTCACCAGAAGAAGTAGAAATAGCTTATAATCAAAATGTAGTTGATTTACATGCTATAATTAAAGTTAAAGTTTATGTAAGAAATAATGATAATACTTTAACTAATAAATTAATAGAAACTACTGTAGGAAGAGTAATATTCAATCAAGTAGTACCTAAAAAAGTAGGTTATATTAATAAATCTTTAACAAAAAAATCATTAAGATATATAATAGGTAAAATATTAAATATTACGAACGTCCCTACTACAGCAAAGTTTTTAGATGATATAAAAAAATTAGGATTTTATAATGCTTTCAAAGGTGGATTATCTTTTGGATTAAAAGATATTATCATCCCTAATAGTAAAATGAACATGGTACATGAAGCTATTAAAAAAGTAGATAACATAAAAAATAACTATAATATGGGTTTGATAACTAATAATGAAAGATATAATCAAATAATTGACATATGGACTAAATCTAACTCAATTTTAACAGAAAAGGTAATGAGATATATGCACGAAGATAAAAAAGGGTTTAATTCAGTTTATATGATGCTAGATTCTGGTGCTAGAGGGTCAAAAGAACAAATACGACAACTTTCTGGAATGCGTGGATTAATGGCAAAACCCCAAAAGGCTGGCACAATAGGTGGAGAAATTATTGAAAATCCTATTTTATCTAATTTTAGAGAAGGACTATCTATATTAGAATATTTTATTTCAACTCATGGAGCTCGTAAAGGTTTAGCTGATACAGCTTTAAAAACAGCAGATGCTGGGTATCTTACAAGAAGATTAGTGGATGCTTCTCAAGATGTTATTATTAAGATAGAAGATTGTAATACTTTACGTGGACTAGAAGTAACTTCATTAAAAAAAAATGAGGAAGTTATAGAAACTTTATTTGATAGAATTTTAGGTCGTATATCATTAAACAAAATAGTATATCCTGATCAAAAAAACAAAGTAATTGTTGATTCTGGAGATATGATAGATGAAAAAATAGCACAGTTAATAGAAGATTGTAAAATCGAGTTAGTAGTTGTAAGATCCCCTTTAACTTGTGAAGCACAATTAGGTGTTTGTGCTAAATGTTATGGACGTAACTTATCTACTGGAAAAATAGTTACAAAGGGTGAAGCAGTAGGTGTGATAGCCGCTCAATCTATAGGAGAACCTGGTACTCAATTGACTTTACGTACTTTTCATGTAGGCGGAACAGCAGGAAATGTTGCAGAATCTTCTAAAATAAAAGCAAAAAATGATGGTATTATAGAATTTGAAGATTTAAGACTATTAAAAACAGAAAAAAAATATAGAAGATTAGGTATAGTCGTCTCAAGAACTACAGAAATGAAGTTATTGGATAAAGAAAGATCATCAACTTTAATGTTAAATAACATACCATATGGATCTTCTTTATATGTAAATAATGGAGATAAATTAAAAAAAGGAGATTTAATTTGTGAATGGGATTTATATAATGCAGTTATTATATCAGAATTTTCTGGTAAAATATGTTATAAACATTTGGAAGAGGGAAGTACATTTTATATAAAAATAGATGATCAAACAGGATTTCAAGAAAAAGTAATAACAGAAGTTAGAAATAAAAATTTAATTCCAACATTAAAAATTTTAAATAAAGAAGATAAAGAAATAAAAAATTATAATCTACCAATTGGTAGTCATTTAATGGTAAAAAATGGAGAAAAAATTAAAAAAGGTAAAATTTTAGTAAAAATACCTAGAAATTATGCTAAATCTGGTGACATTACAGGTGGATTACCTCGTTTATCTGAATTATTTGAAGCTAGAAATCCATCTAATCCAGCTGTAGTATCAGAAATAGATGGTATAGTTAGTCATGGTAATATAAAAAGGGGAAGTAGAGAAATAATTGTAGAATCTAAATATGGTGAAGTAAGAACGTATTTAATAAAGTTATCTAACCAAATATTAGTACAAGAAAATGATTATGTAAAAGCTGGGATGCCTTTATCAGATGGTGCTGTGACTCCTACTGATATTTTAAATATTAAAGGGCCTAAAGCGGTACAAGAATATTTAATTAATGAAATACAAGAAGTTTATAGATTACAAGGTGTTAAAATTAATAATAAACATTTTGAGGTGATAATTATGCAAATGATGAGAAAAGTAGAAGTGATTGAGGCAGGAGATACTAAATTTTTAGAAGGTAGTATTGAATATAAATATGATTTTATTAATGAAAATGATAAAATATCTAAAATGAAATATGTAGAAGATCCTGGAGGTTCTACAATTTTTAGAAAAGGAACAATAATTAGTTATAAAAATTTTAGAAACGAAAACTCAATTTTAAAATATAATAATAAAAAAACTATGAAAATAAGACAAGCAATACCAGCAACAGCTAAACCAATATTACAAGGTATAACTAGAGCAGCATTACAAACAAAATCTTTTATATCTGCGGCATCATTTCAAGAAACTACTAAAGTATTAGGAGAGGCAGCAATTAATAGCAAAATAGATTATTTAAATGGATTAAAAGAAAATGTAATTGTAGGGCATAAAATACCAGCAGGTACTGGAATAAAAGAATATGATAAATTTAATCCAGAAATTATACGTTAGATAAATTATTTTTTCCATTTATTTTTTATAGAAACTATTTTATTAAACATATAATTATTATTAATAGAATAAAAATATCCAATTCTTTGAAACTGTAAATATATTCCGGTTTTAATTGTTTTTATAAATGGTTCTGAATATCCATAAATAAGTTTTTTTGAATTTTTGTTAATATATTCAAATATATTTTCATATGAAAAATTTGATGGTAATTTTTTTTTAGAAAATAAAATTTTATATAAATTAATTTTTATAGGGACACAATGTGATATAGATACCCAGTGTAATGTACATTTTACTTTATAATTATTTATATTTTTATTACCAGATTTACTATTCGGGTAGTAACTACAATGAATTTCTTGTATTTTACCTGTGCTATCTTTTATTACATAATCAGCTTTAATTATATATGCATTTTTCAGTCTTACTTTATTACCAATATAAAGACGAAAAAAATTTAATTTTTTTTTCTCTAAAAAATCATCTGATTCAATATATAAATATTTAGAAAAAGGTATTTTTCTAAAATTACATTGTAAATTTTTTGGATAATTTTTAGATGTTAAAAATTCTACTTTATTTTCGGGATAATTATCAATTATTACTTTAATAGGATTTAAAACTACCATAACTCTAATAGATATTTTATTCAAATGTTTTCTAACATAAAATTCTAATAAAGAATATTCAACAATAGAATTTCTTTTTGTTATACCTACTCCTTTAATAAAATCCTTTAAAGAAATAGAAGTATATCCTCTTTTTTTTAATCCAGATATAGTTAATAATCTTGGATCTTCCCAAGATTTTATTATCTTATGTTTTATTAAACAATATATTTGTCTTTTACTAGTAATTGAATTACTAATATTTAATCTTGAAAACTCTATTTGTTTAGGTATAATATTAGATTTATTATATAATTGTTTTATAAACCAATTATATAAAGGTCTTTTATTTTCAAATTCTAAAGAACATAAAGAATGAGATATTTGTTCTATATAATCACATTGTCCATGTGCCCAATCATATGTTGGATATATACACCATTTTTTTCCAGTTCTATAATGTTTTTTATATAAAATTCTATACATAATTGGATCTCTCATATTTATATTTGATGAGTTCATATCAATTTTAGCTCTTAAAACATAAGATCCTTCTTTAAAATATCCATTACTCATTTTATCAAAAAGAAATAAATTTTCACTAATAGTTCTATTTCTACTATCACTACATATTCCATTTATAAAAAAACTTTGTCTTTGAAAATTTATTACTTCTTTTGGTAGATTATCTACATATGCTTTATTTTCTTTTATTAATTTTATTGCCCATTTATAAAGTATATTAAAATAATCAGAAGCGTAACATTCTTTATCCCATTTAAAACCTAAAAAACGAATATTTTGTTTAATATGCTTTAAATAAACATTATTTTCTACAATAGGATTAGTATCGTCAAATCTTAAATTTACTGGAGCTTTATATTTTTTCCCCAATTCAAAATTTAAACATATGGCTTTTATGTGGCCAATATGAAGATATCCATTAGGTTCAGGTGGAAAACGAAATTTAATTTTATTTTTTGGGAACCCTATTTGTATATCTTTTTCTATTATTTTTTCAATAAAATGTAAAAATATAATTTTATGTAATATTTTTTTTAGTAATATAATAATTTTTTTATAAAAAATGTGTTTTAATAAGTTAAAAAATATAAATTATTTAAAAACTATTAATTGGATTTTACAAAAGATTCCAAATGTTAAACCATACAAATCAGGATTAGATAAAATAAAAAAATTTTGTTTATATCTAGGAAATCCTCAAAATTTTTTTAAAAGTATACATATAGGCGGAACTAATGGTAAAGGATCTACTGTACATATGCTATCTTCTATATTACAAGAAGAAAAATATCTGGTAGGATCTTTAACATCTCCACATTTAACTGATTTTAGAGAAAGAATAACTTGCAATGGTAATTTAATAGAAAAAGATTTTATTGTTGATTTTATTAAAAATAATAAAAAATATATAGAAAAAGAAAATATTTCATTTTTTGAAATAAATACTGCTTTATCTTTTCAGTATTTTAAAGAGAAAAAGATAGATATAGCAGTAATTGAAGTTGGTATTGGTGGTAGATTAGACTCTACTAACATAATTAATCCAATATTATCTATAATAACTAGTATTAGTATAGATCATGAAAATATACTTGGAAATAATAAAATAAAAATTGCTTTTGAAAAAGCCGGTATTATTAAAAACTATATTTCAGTTATAATAGGAGAAAATATAACTAAAAACATAAAAATATTTTTATTAAAAAATGCTATAAAAAAAAATGCTCCAATTTATTTTACTACTAAAAGTAAAGAGTACAAAATATATAAAATACCGTTTAAGGTTGATTATCAATTTTTTAATAGAAATTTAGTATTAAAAATTGTTAATATTTTGAAAAATAGAAAACATTTTTTTATATCTGATATATCTATTATAAATGGATTTAAAAATGTTATAAAAAATACCAATATTAGAGGAAGATGGCACATATTAAAAAATTCGAATCCAAAAATAATATGTGATATAGCTCATAATGAACAAGGCATGTACATGATAAATTTACAATTAAAAAAAGAAAATTATAAAGAACTACATTTGGTCCTAGGATTTGTTTATACAAAAAATTTAAAAAAATTATTAAAATATTTTCCTACTAATTCAAATTATTATTTTTGTCAACCAGATATTAATAGAAAATATCACATAGATAATATAAAAAAATTGTTAAAAAGTAATGTAAAAAATAAATTTTATTTTTATAATACTGTTAAAGAAGCATATTTTATGGCTAAAAAAAAAGCAAAAAAAAATGACATTATTTTAGTTAGTGGAAGTACATTTGTTGTTTCTGAAGTTTTTTTACTATAATTTTTTTTATTAAATTTGACTATTGGGTAATTAGCTCAGTATGGTTGAGAGCATCTGTTTTACAAGCAGAAGGTCACTGGTTCAAATCCAGTATTGCCCATTTTTTTTATTATAAAATTAAAAATATATTCTTTGTCTTTTGGGTTAAACCATTTTATTGTATTATCTTTTTTATACCATGTTATTTGTCTTTTAGCATATTTTATTGTATTTATTTTTATTTTTTCTATATAATTATCTAATTTTAGAATATTATTTTTTTTAGAAAAAAAATCAAATAATTCTCTATATCCTATAGTTTTTAAACTATTTAAATGTTTATAAGGGTATAATTTTTCTGCTTCTTCTATTAATCCATTTTTAATCATCATATCAACTCTATTATTTATATTATAATTAATTTTATTTTTAGGTAATATTAATCCAATTTTTATAACTGAAAATTTTCTTTTTTCTGGTTTTTTTTTAAAAAAATAACATGGAGTATGACCAGTTGATTTTACAATTTCTAAATATCTTATTAGTCTTCTTGGATTTTTAATATCTATTGTTTTATCTTTTTTTTTTAATTTTATAAATTCTTCTTGAAGATATTTTATCCCTTTTTTTTTAAAACAATAAATTAAGTTATTTCTAATTTTTGGATTAATTTTAGGTATTTTTGATAATCCAAT
The DNA here is from genome assembly GCF_014251975.1 of Blattabacterium cuenoti. Classification (GTDB taxonomy): domain Bacteria; phylum Bacteroidota; class Bacteroidia; order Flavobacteriales; family Blattabacteriaceae; genus Blattabacterium; species Blattabacterium cuenoti_AM. The sequence continues at coordinate 374,537 of NZ_CP059204.1, read as the reverse complement.
AGTTATAGATTTTTCATATAATCCAGAACCACCTACCATTATTAATACAGAATATTTATTAAATAAAAATGAAATTTTATTTAAACATTCTTCTTCAAATTCTTTTACATTATAATTATCATGAATACTTTTATGTCCTATAAAATGGTGATGTATTTCACTAATATCTTTGTAAGTAGGTTGATTAGATCCTATTTTTAATTCTTTGTAAAATTGTCTAGAATCACTAGATAAAATCTCCGTTTTAAAATTTTTAGCAAGAAATATAGATAAAGATGTTTTCCCTATGCAAGTAGGCCCAACTATATAAATAATAAATTTTTTACTAAAAGATTGAATTGTATTTAGATAATTTTGCATACATCCAATAATCAATTAATACTAATGCCGCCATTGATTCTACTATAGGGACAGCTCGTGGTAATACACAGGGATCATGTCGGCCCTTACCATCAGCAAAACAAAAACCACCTATATTATTAATAGTTTTCTGTTTTTTCATGATAGTAGCTACAGGTTTAAAAGCAACTTTGAAATATATATCCATACCATTAGATATACCACCCTGTATTCCACCAGAAAAATTAGTTTTAGTTTTACCATCTAAATCATATAACTCATCGTTATGCTGAGATCCAGTCATTTCTGTTCCTTTAAATCCACTTCCATATTCAAATCCTTTAACAGCATTAATAGATAACATAGCTTTACCTAATTCAGAATGTAATTTATCAAATACAGGCTCTCCAATACCTATTGGTATATTTTTTATTATACAAGTGATAGTACCACCTATTGTATCCCCATTATTTTTTACTTCTTTTATTTTAGATATCATTTTTTTAGAAATATTAATATCAGGACATCTTATATAACTTTTTTCTATAGATTTTTTTGATATATCTAATTCTTTATAAGATTTTTTTAAATATATAGATCCTACACTAGAAACATATGCAGTTATTTTAATATTTTTCATTAATTGTTTAGCTATAGAACCTGCTACTACTCTACACGCAGTTTCTCTTGCTGAAGATCTTCCACCACCTCTGTAATCTCTTATTTCATATTTTTTTTCATAAGTAAAATCAGAATGGGAAGGTCTATAAATATTTTTAATATGTTCATAATCTTCAGATTTTTTATCTATATTTTTTATAATAAAACCTATAGGTGATCCAGTAGTTTTCTTATTAAAAATTCCTGATAAAAATTTTACTTTATCTAATTCTTTTCTTTTTGACACTATATAAGATTGCCCTGGTCTTCTTCTATCAAGATCTAATTGTATTTTTTCAATATTAATTTTGAATCCTGAAGGACATCCATCAATAATGCCACCAATTGCTTCTCCATGACTTTCTCCAAATGTACTAACTCTAAAAATATTTCCAAATATATTACCTCCCATTTTAAATATTGATATTTTTATTATAAATTTTTTATAAATTTTTAAAAATTATTTTTTAATTTATGTTTTTTATAAAAATGTTTTTTATAAAACTTTATTTTTTTTTTATTTGTAATTTTAATATTTCTATTATTTTTATTTATTATAAAATTTTTAAAATTTATCCAAAATAAACGTTTAATTAATTCGTCTTTATTATAATTTTCTATATATTTTTTTATATATGGATAAAGCTTAATATATTTAGTATTTATAACTATTTTATTCAATTTATCTATAAAATATTTTATTTGTATATTTAATATTTCTTTTTCGGAAGGAAGTATTACTTTTTTAAATGATTTTCCTATTTTTTTTTTTAATTTTTTTAAATAGTTTTTTTCATTAACATTAATCATACAAATACAGTTACCTGTTTTACCTGCTCTACCAGTTCTTCCACTCCTATGTAAATAGGTATTAATATCATCTGGAAGACTATAATTTATTATATGAGTCATATTATGTACATCTAATCCCCTAGATGCTAAATCTGTAGATATTAAAAATTTAAATTTTTTATTTCTAAATTTTGTCATTACATTTTCTCTTTGAGATTGAGATAAATCCCCATATAAAGCATCTGTATTATATCCATCTTTTATTAAAAATTCGGATATATTTTTAGTTTCTTTTTTAGTTTTACAAAATATTATTCCATACATATTTGGATGTATATTCAAAATACTTTTTAGTATTAAATATTTATTATTATTTGAATATTCGTAATAAAAATGTTTTATGTTTTTGGAGATAGTATTTTTTTCTCCTGTAATAAATTCTTTTGGACTTATTAAATATTTTTTAGCTATAATATTAGTGTATTTAGACATAGTAGCTGAAAACAATAAACTTTGTTTATCCTTGGGTAATTTATCTAAAATAAAATCTAACATTTCTTTAAAACCCATGCTTAACATTTCATCTGCTTCATCTAAAACTAGATATTTAATTTTAAAACAGTATAATTTTTTACGTTTTAATAAATCAAAAATTCTACCTGGTGTCCCTACTATTATATGATTTTTCTTTTTTAGAGATTTTATTTGATATTTTATATCTGTACCACCATATAAAGATATAATTTCAATAGATGATATAAATTTTGAAAAAGAGTTAAGATCTCGTGTAATTTGAATACATAATTCTCTAGTTGGACATAATATTAATGCTTGTGGTTTATTTAAATTATAATTTATTTTTTGAATAATTGGTAACCCAAAAGCTGCTGTTTTACCAGTTCCTGTTTGAGATAAAGCTATTATGTCATCTTTATTTTGTGAAAAAATAACAGGAATAATTTTTTCTTGTATAGGAGTTAAATATTTAAATCCTATAGTGTTTAAAGCTTTAATAATATTATTATTAAAATAATGGTATTCTTCAAATGTTTTCATAAATGTTAAAATAATATATATTTATATTATTTTTTTTTTGTATTTTATAGTGATTTTTTTAATTAAAAAATTATATCTTATAAATAATAAAATGCAAGATGTAATAATACCTATACTTAGTCCTATCCAAACACCTAATCCTTTCCAAGGACCTAACAATTTAATATTTAATAATAGTATTGTAGGGATAGATATAACCCAATAAGAAAAAAAACTTATGCACATAGGTATTTTGACATCTTTTAATCCTCTCAAAATACCTAAAATTATTCCTTGTATTCCATCTGCAATTTGAAACCCGCTTGCTATTATAATCATTTTTTCTGCTATAGGGATTACAAGATAATCTTTTGGATTTTTTATAAAAAGACAGGTAATATCATTTTTAAATATAATAAAAAATATACTACATATTGACATAAAACATAATCCAATAAATATTACTGAATTTCCAATTTCTCTTAATTTTTTATATCTTTTTAAAGCAAAATTATGACTAATTCTTACTGTAGCTACAATTGAAAATGCTGTATTTATTAAAAATGTAGAAGATATTAAATTAATTATTACTTGATGTGCAGATAAGTAGTTTATTCCATTTTTACCAGATATAAAAGAAGAAATTGAAAAAGCCCCCATTTCAAATAAAATACTTAAACCAGAAGGTATACCAATTTTTAATATTTTTTTTATATATTCTTTATTTATTACAAAAGATTTAAAATAGCTTAAATATTTTTTTATTTTTTTGTATCTATATAAAGTAATGATTGATGCTATTAGCATTACAGTCCTTGATATTAGAGTAGAATATGCAACACCTATAAAACCTAATTTAGGAAAATATAAAAATCCATTAATTAATAAATAATTTAATATGATGTTAATCATAGAAGATATCCAAATTATAATTAAATTTGGATATATTATATATAATCCTTCTGAGAATTTACGTAATATTTCAAATACCATCCATGGAATTAAAGAAAAACTTATTACTTGTAAAAATGATATAGTATCGTTAATTATTTCTTTAGGTTGCCCTATATAAGGTAGTATATGAAAAAATATATATATAGATCCAAACATTAAAATAGACAAAACAAAATTTATTATTAATCCATGGTACAAAATTTTTAGTCCATCATTATATTTTTTTTTTGCATCTAAAGGTGTAATTAAAGAAGGGATAGTAGAAGATATTCCTAATCCGAAAATAACTATAATAAAAATAGTTGAATTAGCTAATGATATTGCAGATAAAGCTTTTTTACCTAATTTTCCAACCATTAAATTATCAAATAGATTAATACATATAATGCCTAATTGTGTAATTATTATAGGAGTAGATAAAGAAAAATTTTTTTTTAAATGTGATAAATGTTCTTCTATTTTATTTTTTATTTTTTTTGAAATCAAATTGAAAAAAAATTTTATTAATTTTTAAAAATATCTAATTATTTATTTTAATAAAAGGTATTTTTTCTTTAGTAATTAGAATTTTTTTTTTCCTAGATAATATATATATATCTTTATTATAATAATTAAATTTAATGTCATTAATGTCAGTTTTATCAATTTTATAGTTAAATAGATATCCTAACCCTATACAATATTTTAAAATAGGAGAGTAATTACCAGAAGTAACATATCCTATCTTTTTACCTTTTGAATTAACTAATGAATTTCCTGTTCTTGGTATATTATTACCTTTAACTTTGAATGAAATAAAATTTTTATATAATCCATTTTTTTTATGTTTTTTTAATATTTTTTTTGATAAAAAATTTGGTTTTTTAAAATCTACTATACAAGATAATCCTGATTCTATAGGTGATTTATTTTCAGATAAATCTTGTCCGTATAAACGATAGCCCATTTCAATTCTTAATGAATCTCTACTAGATAGGCCACATGGTATAATATTATTTCTCCCTATAAACAATATTTTGTTCCATATTTTTTCTACATATTCATTTTTTACAAGTATTTCTATTCCAACAGAACCAGTATATCCTGTTTTTGATATTAACACGTTATTTATATCACATAAATTTGAAATTATAAAACTATAAAATTTTATTTTATACAATGAAATATTTGTTAATTTTTGAACAAAAAATAAAGACATTGGTCCTTGTACTGATAATAAAGAATATTTATCAGATAAGTCTAGTAATTTTACGTCGTTGTTATTATATTTATTTATATAACTATTTATCCATTTTTTATTTTTATTAGTATTATAAGAATTTACTATTAATAAAAATTTTTTTTCTGATATTTTATAAATTACTAAATCATCTATAATACCTCCATTTTCATTAACTAAACATGTATATTGTGCTTTTCCTGATTTTATTTTATCAATATTATTTGTTGTTAAATATTGAATTAATTCTTTAGAATGTTCACCTTTAATTATTAGTTTTCCCATATGACTAATATCAAAAATCCCCGATTTTTCTCTTACAGCAATATGTTCTTTTAAAGAAGAAGTGTATTGTAGTGGCATATGGTAATTATTATATATAATCATTTTTGCTCCTAAAGAAATATGATTATTATATAAGTTTGTTTTCTTTAAAATTTTATACATTATTGTTTATTAAAAATTTATTACTAATTTATCTGAGTAATTTTTTAAAATTATTTTTAACCATATTGTATATAAATTAGGATAAACAGATATATTATATAACAATTTTTTAATACTTATCCATCTCCAATTTTCTACTTCTTTTGAATTTATATTAGGAGAGTTATTATAACTACCTACAAAAACATGATCTAATTCATTCTCTATTAGTCCATTATTTAAAATTTCATTATATGTGAATGAAAATTTATGTTTTAGTATACAATCAAATCCCATTTCATAATTTAAACATCTATGTGCAGCATCTTCATATGATTCATTTTTATCTGGATGACTACAACAAGTATTAGTCCACTGTAAAGAAGAATGATATTTTTTTAAAGATCTTTTTTGCAACATTAAATTTTTTTTTTTATTAAATATAAATATAGATATACCAGTATGGTAAATACCTTTTATATGTACCTTTTCTTTTTCTTCAAATCCAATAATTTTATTATTTTGTTGACTTATTATTTGTATAAGATTATTATGTTTTTTTTGTTTATCCATAATAAATAATTTATATAAAAATACATTGAAATATGGAAAAAGAAAATATAATTTTTTTAAAAAAATTGTTAAAAAATAGTGATTTTTTTAAAATTATGAAAATTCAATTTGTTTCATTTGAAAAAGATATTTTGACAGCAAAAATGCCAATAACTAAAAAAATTCTTCAACCTTTTGGTTACTTACATGGAGGATTTTCTTCAGTTTTATCTGAGACAGTAGGTAGCTCTTTATCAACATTAAAATTAAAAAATAATAATGTAAAAAATAATAATTTATATTCTTTTAATATAGATATGTCTATTAATCATATAAAAAATATAAAAAAAGGGATTTTATACGCAAAGGCAAAAATAATTTATATGTCATCCGTTATACATTTTATACAAGTTAAAATTTTAAATGAAAAAGGAAATATAATTAGTTTTTGCAAAATGACTAATATAATTAAATTAATAAAACTAAATGGATAAAAATAGTTATTTTAGAAAAATAAATTTATTTTCTTTATATAAAAAAATTATAAATAATATTGGTAAAAATAATAGTTTTGTTATATTTAAAAAACCTTATGATAACAAAATATTTGCTTATTTCAATAGCAATTGTAAAAGTTTTAACAAAACATATTTTATAATTAAAAATTTTAATCTTAATTGTACAATTAAAATTAAACCTAAAATTATTTATTACATAGAGTTTAATAAAAATATCTTATTAAAATACAAAAATAATATAGTATTTAATTTGCCATATAATTATATAGATTTAATTAAAATTGCAATTGATTCTATAAAAAGAAAATTTTTTAAAAAAGTGGTTTTATCTAAAAAAATTACAATACCATTTAAAAATATTTCTTTAACAAATACTTTTAAAAAATTAATTTATTCTTATCCAAATTCTATGGTAAATATTTGGTATCATATTAAACATGGTTTTTGGATAGGATCTACTCCAGAGTTATTAATTAAATGTAGAAAAAAAAAATTATATATAATGTCATTAGCAAGTACTATTTGGGGATCGAACAAATGGACAAAAAAAGAATTTGATGAACATAATATAGTTACACAATACATTATAAATACATTAAAAAAATATTGTTCAGGATATTTATCTGTTAGTAAAACAAAAATTTTACATATTGGTAATATAAAACATTTAAAAACTAATATAATTTTTACTTTTTTTAAAATACCTAATTACTATTACATTTTAAAAAAATTATACCCAACTCCATCTATATGTGGTTATCCAATTATTGAATCTATAAATTTTATTAAAAAAAATGAGGGATATAATAGATGTTTTTATACAGGATACATTGGAATTATTAATAAACATAATAACATGGAATTATATATAAATTTAAGATGTGCTAATATTTTAAACTATAAAATAATATTATATGCTGGTAGTGGAATAACTATAAATAGTAACGCATATAAAGAATATTTAGAAACATATAATAAAATTAAAAATTTATTTTCTAAATTAGATATTAAATAGTATTTTTTTTCTTAAAAGGACGTATTATTAAACAAACACTTTTATGATAATTAAAATATTGAATTATCCAATTAGTTAAAGCAATAGTTTTATTTCTAAATCCTACTAAACTCATTAAATGTACGGACATCCAAATTATCCAAGCTAAAAACCCTTTAACTTTAAAAAGTGGAAAATCACATACTGCTTTGTTTCTACCTATAGTAGCCATTATCCCCAAATTTTTATATTTAAAAGGTTTTATATTATTTTTATAGTCTAATATCTTATTAAGATATCTTACAAGATAATTTCCTTGTTGAATAGCAGGTTGTGCAGTCATAGGATGTCCATTAGGATATCTATCATCTTCTTTCATTAATGCAATATCACCTACTGCAAATATATTTTCATATCTTATTGTTCTAAGATTATTATTAACTAATATTCTATCTCTTTCTATATCTTTTTTTAAAAATCCTTTTATAACAGATCCTTTTACTCCTGCTGCCCATATTACATTATATGTTTCTATTTTTCTATTATTTATAGTAGATATAACTTTACCATCATAATCTTTGACTAAACAGTTTAACCATACTATAACTCCTAATTCTCTTAAATTTTTTAATGCTTGATTTGCAGAAGAATTTGACATACCATCTAATAATCTGGATGATGCTTGTAATAAATGAATGTTCATATATTCTTGTTTTAAATCTGTATAATCATTAGGTAAAACATATTTTTTCATTTCTGCCAAAGAACCAGATAATTCAACACCTGTTGGTCCACCACCAACTATAACAAATGTCATTATTTTTTTTTTCTCTTCAATATGTTTTTTTAATGAAGCTGATTCAAAATTTTGTAGTATTATACTTCTTAAATTTAATGCTTCAGGTATTGATTTCATTGGGATAGAATGTGATTCAATATTTTTATTTCCAAAATAATTAGTTACAGAACCAGTAGAAATAACTAAATAGTCGTAATATAAATTACCTAAATTTGTATAAACTTTTTGTTTTGTAGTATTTATACTATAAACATTAGCTAATCTAAAAAAGAAATTATCTTTTTTTCTTATAATATTTCTTATAGAATGTGCTATAGAATCAGGCTCCAGGCCAGCTGTAGCTACTTGATATAACAATGGTTGAAACGTATGATAATTATTTTTATCTATAAGTACTATTTGAAATTTATCTCTTCTTAGTTTTTTTGCTATTTGTATTCCGGAAAAACCAGCGCCAATAATTATAACTCTTTTTAAATTTTCTTTTTTTGGAATATTCATATTTTAATAAATAAATACTAATATATATATTTTCATTTTTAATTATAAATTAATATTTTTGTCATATAAATAAAATTAAAATAAATAAATTAATAATATGACTTACTATATTTTGGTAGGTATTATATTTTTAGTAAGTAGTATTATTGTAAACATAACTTTTAGAAATAAATTAAAAGTATATGATGTAGACTCTTTTTCAAAAATGAATGGAAAGGAAATAGCAGAAAAAATGTTATTAGACAATAATATTATAGATGTTAACGTATTACAAATACCAGAAAAACCAAAAAAAGTAAAAGGAGAAAAAAAAATAGAATTAACAGATCATTATAATGTACTAAATAAAACAATAAATCTTAGTAAAAAAATATTTAATGAAAGAAATTATATTTCAATTGCTATTGCAGCTCATGAATGTGGACATGCCTTACAACATAAACTAGGATATAATTTATTAATGTTTAGAAATAGTTTAACACATATTTTAAATTTAAGCTCTAAATTAACAAATCTATCTATAATGTTTGGTATGACTATTTTTTATGGTTCAGGAGGTAAAATATCTATTGTATTAAAGATAGGAGTTGTTTTATTTTTGCTAGTTGTATTATTTTCTATTATAACATTACCAATAGAATTTGATGCTAGTAATAGGGCATTATTATGGATAAAAAAAAATAATATTGTTAATAATGCTGAATATAAAAAGATAAAAACCGTTTTAATGTGGGCAACTATGACTTATATAGTTTCCGTATTAGGTAATTTAACTCAATTTTTTTACTTTATTTCTTTTTTTGATGGATTTAAAAGGACTCAGACAAAAAACTAATATTTATTTTTTTATTAGTTTTTTATATATATCATTTGTTTTATTTTTTAAAGATTTAATAGATGAATTATTTTCAACAATAAAATTAGAGTATTTTTTTATTCTATCTAAAGTAAATTGATGTTTTAATCTACTTATTATTTGATATTTACTTAATTTATTTCTTTTATAAACTCTTTCTATTTTATTTTTATTGCTAGAATATAAAGATATTATTACATCAAATTCTTTATAATTATCAGTTTCAAATAATAAAGATGATTCTTTAATTAAAATAGGATAATTTTTATTTAAATTTATTTTCCATTTTTTGAAATCTAATTGTAAATATGGATATAAAACATTACATAAATATTTTAACGCTATTTTGTCATTAAAAATGATTTTTGATAAAAAATTACTATTAACTTTATTATTTTTATAAGAATTTATACCAAAAAATTTTTTAATATTTTTTTTAACATAAAAATTATTATTCATAATTATTTTACCTCTATTATCTGAACAGTAAACTGGTATATTTTTTTTTTTTAAAAAATAAGAAAATAAACTTTTACCAGTACCTATATTTCCAGTTACTCCAATTAACATAATTAATTTTTATTATTTAAAATTTTGTTACCATATCTTAAATATGTTAAATCTTTTGATATTATATTTTTTTCTATTTTTATTTTACCCATTGTTATTTTTAGTATTAAACAATCTTTTTCAAATAATAAAATTTTTCCATGTATACCAGAATTTGTAACTATATATTCCCCTTTTTTTAAATTTTCTTGAAATTTTTTTTCATTTTTTTGTTTCCGTATTTGAGGACGTATCATAAATAAATAAAATATTGTAGAAATTGATAAAAACATAAATATAGTGTTATATATAGAATTTTGTAAGTAAATTAAATTGTGCATGGTGTAATAAATTTAAATTAATTTTACATTAGGCCTTTACCTATTTTAAAAATTTTGTTTTTTTTGTTTAATAATTTTAATATTTTATCTAATATACCGTTAATAAAAAATTTACTTTTATACATACAAAATATTTTTGTAATTTCTATATATTCATTAATAGTTGCTTTAGGTGGTATATTTGGAAAATATAAAAATTCACATATAGCCATTTGAAGTATAATTAAATCTATTGTTGATATTCTTTTTATATCCCAATTAATTGATGCATTTTTAATTAAAATATTAAATTCTTTTTTATGAGATATAGTATTTCTATATAAATCAATTATAAATTTATGATTATCTTTGTTATTATATATATCGTATAATTTAAAGTTTGACGGGGTAGATTTTTTTATAAAATTAAATGTTTTATAAACCATATTATGAGCTATTGGCAAATTTTCTTCTTGTCCAATATAAAAATCACTTATATGTTCTATTAATTGTTCATTTAAAACAAAAAAAATTTCATAATAATTTATTAATAATTTTTTTTCTTCGTAAAAAGAAAAATCAATTTTTTTTTTATATATATCTGAATTTTGTATTTTTTTTAAACAAAGTGAAATATAATTTTTTTGTTTAACCCAAAAATATTTGTTAAAATTACATTTTTTTATTAAAAATTTATTATTAGATAATTTTTTAAATATTGAATTATTAAAAATTAAATTCAATTTTTTATAATTTTTTTTTAATCCATATTCTCTTACAATTAACAATAAACGAAGTAGATATATATATAGATTATTTAAATCTTTTATACTATCTATCATATTTTTTTCTACTTTTTCAAAATTTATTTTAGATAAATATTGAGCATATAAAAACTGTAAACTTTTTATTCTTAAATATCGTCTAATTGACATTTTATTTTATATAATTTGTTGGTTAAAAATTTATTAATTATTTTAATAAAAATTAATAAAAAAAAATATATTAATAATTATAAAAATATTCGTGCAGAAGATTTTTTTTATTTAGATTTGTTTTATTTAATTTTTTATGGAAAAAAAAAATAATTTTATTAAAGAAAAAAATGAAATTTGCTCACGAGTATTAAAAACTGGGGGTCGTACATATTTTTTCGACGCTAGAGAAACAAAAGCTGGTGACTATTATTTAACTTTAACTGAAAGCAAAAAATTTTTTTCTTCAACAGGTGAGGTATTATATAAAAAACATAAAATTTATTTATATAAAGAAGATTTTTCGAAATTTGATAATATTCTTAATGAAATGATACAATTTATTATTGATAAAAAAGGAAAAGAAGTAATTTCAGAAAGACATAAAAAAAATTTTAAAACTCAGTTATTATATTATGGTCATAATCAGGATAAGTAAATAGTAATAAATAAAAATAAAAAATATTTATTATAAAATAATTTTGATATTTTTTTTTATGAAAGATTATATAAATATAATGAATGAAATAAATACATTTATATTTGATGTAGATGGTGTTTTAACAAATTGCGAATTAAATTTGTTCCCAGATGGGAATATGGTACGTAAAATGTTTGCTAAAGATGGTTTTGCTATAAAATTAGCAAAAAAAAAAGGTTATAATTTATGTATTATAACTAGGGGTTCAGATTTAATGGTATTTAAAAGATTAAGAAATTTGGATATTCGTTATATATATCAAGGTGTTGAAAATAAAAAAAAATATTTAGAAGAGTATTGTGAAATATTAAATATTAATAAAAAAAATATTCTTTATATGGGTGATGATATCCCAGATATTGAAATTATGAAAGTAGTAGCATTACCTTGTTCACCTATAGATGCAGTAGAAGAAGTAAAAAATATATCTAAATATATATCTCCTAAAAAAGGGGGTAAGGGTTGTGTAAGGGATGTTATTGAAAAAACTTTAAAAATTCAAAAAAATTGGATTTAAATAATAATTTTTTTTAAATAATTTTTATAAAAAAATAGTGTCAAGAAAGACACTATTTTTTTTTTACATAATCGTAGAATTATTATTTTACATCATTCCACCCATTCCACCTGCTCCAGCACCAGGCATTGGTGGTGTTATATTTTGTTCATCTTTTTTTACTTCTGTAACTACACATTCAGTTGTTAATAACATACCAGAGACTGAAGCTGCATTTTCTAATGCTACTCTAGCTACTTTAGTAGGATCTATAATACCTTCAACAATCATATTTTTATATTCTCCAATTTTAGCATCATAACCAAAATCACCTTTTCCTTCAGCAACTTTAGCAACTACTACAGAACCTTCTCCACCAGCATTTGCAACTATCTGACGTAATGGTTCTTCTAAGGATCTTCTAACTATTTGTATTCCTGTATCTTGATCAGAATTATCTCCTTGTATATTTTTTAAAGCATTAATAGCTCTTACCAATGCTACACCACCTCCAGCTACTATACCTTCTTCTACAGCTGCCCTAGTTGCATTTAATGCATCATCTACTCTATCTTTTTTTTCTTTCATTTCTACTTCTGATGCTGCACCTACATATAATACTGCTACTCCACCTGCTAATTTAGCAAGACGTTCTTGTAATTTTTCTTTATCGTAATCAGATGTTGTTGTTTCTATTTGAGCTTTAATTTGATCTACTCTTGCTCTAATATCTCTTTTGTTACCACCTCCATTAATAATAGTTGTATTATCTTTATCAATTATTACTCTTTCTGCCTTACCCAACATATTTAATTTTACATCTTCTAATTTGCTACCGGTTTCTTCAGAGATTACAGTCCCTCCTGTTAGGATAGCAATATCTTCTAACATAGCTTTTCTTCTATCACCAAATCCAGGTGCTTTAATTGCTGCAACTTTAAGAGTACCACGTATTTTATTAACTACTAATGTAGCTAAGGCTTCACCTTCTACTTCTTCAGAAATAATTAACAATGGTTTACCTGATTGAGCTACTGGCTCTAATATAGGCAATAAATCTTTCATTGCTGCAATTTTTTTATCAGATAACAACATTCTAGGTTGATCAAATTCTGTTATCATTTTTTCAGTATTTGTTACAAAATATGGAGATTGATATCCTCTATCAAATTGCATCCCTTCTACAACATCTACTGATGTATCTGTTCCCTTAGCTTCTTCTACAGTTATAACTCCTTCTTTTCCTACTCTTTCAAAAGCGTCAGCTATTAATGATCCTGTTTTTTCATCATTATTTGCAGAAATTGAAGCTACTTGTTGAATTTTATCAGTATTTCCCCCTACTTCTCTAGATTGTTTTCTTAAATCAAAGATTACCATTTCTAATGCCTTATCTATACCTCTTTTAAGATCCATAGGGTTTGCTCCAGCTGCAACATTTTTTAACCCCTCTCTTACTATAGCTTGGGCTAAAACAGTAGCTGTAGTAGTCCCATCTCCAGCAACATCATTAGTTTTTGATGCCACCTCTTTAACCATTTGGGCACCTAAATTTTCTATTGAATCTTCTAATTCAATTTCTTTAGCTACTGTTACACCGTCTTTTGTTACCTGGGGACCACCAAAAGATTTTTGTAATACTACGTTACGTCCTTTTGGCCCTAAAGTAACTTTAACTGCGTTAGCTAAAGCATCTACTCCTTTTTTTAATTTATCTCTTGCTTCAATATCAAATTTAATATCTTTTGCCATAATATCAGTTTTAAATTTTTTAATTATTATTTATTTAAGTTATACAATGGCTATAACATCAGATTCTCTCATTATTAAATATTCTTCACCTTCCCATTTTAATTCAGTACCAGAATATTTACCATATAACACTTTATCACCTTTTTTTAAAATCATAGGTTCATTCTTCTTTCCTTTTCCTATTGCTACTACAATACCCTTTTGAGGTTTTTCTTTAGCAGTATCAGGAATAATAATTCCAGAAGTTGTTTTAGTTTCAGCTGGATCAGATTTTATAAGTACACGATCAGCTAAAGGTTTAATATTTACTTCCACCATATTAAATAGTTTTTTTAAAATTTAGTTTTTTTAAAATTATAATTATTTTAAATAGTTTTAATTTAATTAAAAAAGCTAATAACATACCAAAATATAAATAAGGCACATTATTTATTTTCTAAATATTTATTTTCTAAACTTCAACAACAAATTAAAAATTAAAATTAATATAAATATAACACAAAATAAAGACCAAGTAATTTTATCCAAAAAATTATTAGTTTTTTTTATACCAAAAAAATTTAAATTTTCTTCAACAAATAATTGATTAATACCTTCTTTTTTTGGATTTTGTATTAAAACAACTAATATTAACATAATACACATTATAATAATAAAAAAACTTACAATAAATATTATTGACAATTTTATTAATTTTTTTGAATAAATTTTAGTTAAAATTAAATTATTTTTTTAATTTGTAAAAATTATTTTTTATAAGTTATATTGTTTAATTTTTCTATATAAAGTCCTTTCAGATATACCAAGATCTTTAGCAGTTTTTTTTCTTTTGCCATTATTTTTTTCTAAAATTTGTTTAATAAACTTTATTTCTCTTTTTTGTAAAGAAGAAAAAGAAGTTTTAAATGATGATTCTTCTATATAGTTACATTCTTCTAATCCATTATGTTTTTCAGTTCTATTTTTGTTATTAAGATAATAATTATTTTCTAATTTAAAAATCGAATTTTCTTTTTTTACACAATTATTATTTATATTTTCAGGATTTGTTGTGTGAGTAATTATTTTACCAAAAACTTTATTTATTAGTTCTTTTGTTTCTTTATTAAATCTAATATTTGTAGAACTTTTTATTAATTGATATATAATGCTTTTTAAGTCATTTAAGTTTTTTTTCATATCAAAAAATATTTTGTAAATCAAATCTCTTTCTCTAGACAAATTGTGTAAAATAGATTCTTTACCAAATTTATAATTATCATCTAATGTTTTATTATCCATTGATAATAATTGAGTATTATTTGGGACATATTCTTTTAATTTTTCAATATTTATTTCACGATTAGTTTCTACAACAGAAATTTGTTCAATTAAATTTTTTAATTGCCTTATGTTCCCAGGCCAGGGATAATCTTCCAAATATTTTAAAGAATTTTCTGTTAAAGAAATTGGAGGCATTTTATATTTTTCTGAAAAATCATTAGAAAATTTTTTTAATAAGAATTTAATATCGTTTTTTCTTAATCTTAAAGGAGGAATATTTATTTGTACTGTATTTAATCTATAATATAAATCTTCTCTAAATTTACCTTCATTAATAGATTTTATAATATCTAAACTAGTAGCAGCTACAATACGTATATTTGTTTTTTGAATTTTTGAAGATCCAACTTTTATAAACTCTCCAGTTTCTAAAACTCTTAATAATCTAACTTGTGTAGAAAGAGGTAATTCTCCTACTTCATCTAAAAAAATAGTACCACCATTAGCAACTTCAAAATAACCTTTTCTCATATTTATAGCACCTGTAAAAGATCCTTTTTCATGACCAAATAATTCACTATCAATAGTTCCCTCGGGGATTGCTCCACAATTAACTGATATATAATTATGGTGTTTTCTGAAAGAAAGTTTATGAATAATTTTTGGAATAAATTCCTTTCCAACACCACTTTCTCCAAGAACTAATACAGAAATATCTGTAGGTGAAATTTGCATTGTTTTTTCTAGAGCTCTTAATAAAGTATAATCATATCCAATAATACCGAACTGTTGTTTTATCCTTTTAATTAGTTCTTTCATTTTTTTTAGAAATTTCCATAATTATGAATTATTATTGTTAAAAATTATATAATATCTCCTATTAACGTAGCTGATGTAGCTTTTTTTACTTTAACAAATACAGTATCACCAATATTAAAATGTTTTTTTGGGAAAACAATAACTAAATTTTGTGTATTTCGTCCGTATAAAAAATTATTATTTTTTTTTGATAATCCTTCTATTAATACCTCTTGAAGTTTACCTATATATTCTTTCATTCTTAATAATGAATGGCTATTTTGTAATTTTATAATTTCTTTTAATCTTCTTTTTTTTATATATTCAGGAACATTGTTATAAAGTTTTTTATATGCATAAGTTCCTGGTCTTGGAGAATATGAGAACATATATCCATAATTATATTTAATTTTATTCATTAAACTAATAGTATCCAAGTGATCTTTTTCTTCTTCATTACAAAATCCAGTCATTATATCGTGAGATATTGAACAATTAGGAATTATATCTTTGATTTTTTTTATTAATAAAATATAATCTTCTCTAGAATATTTTCTGTTCATCAATTTTAATATTTTATTACTTCCAGATTGAACTGGTAAATGTATATGTTTACATATATTTTTATGTTTATATATAGTTTCTAAAACATTTTTTGACATATCATGAGGATTTGAAGTAGTAAATCGTATTCTCATGAATGGTAATTCTTTAGCTATAATATCAAGTAAGTCTGAAAAATATAAAACATAATTTTTGTTAACCCATTTATAAGAATCTACATTTTGTCCTAAAAGAGTTACCTCTTTATAACCACGTTCGTATAAAATTTTACATTTTTCTATAATATTAGTAGGATTATTACTTACCTCTCTACCTCTAGTAAAAGGTACAATACAAAATGTACACATATTATTACATCCTCTTGTTATATTTAAAAAAGATGTAATTTTTTTATCTATAATTTTTTTAAGTATAGGAATATCATCGTACGATTCTCTTTTTCTAAAAAATTTTTTTTTAGTTCCAAAAAAAATATTTGGTATTTCTTTGTAAGAATCAGGATTAACAAAAAAATCAACCATATTTTTTTCAATTAAACTTTCTTTAAATTCTTTAGAAAAACATCCGACGATTATAAATAATACTTTTTTTTTTTTTAAGAATTTTAAATTTTCTAGTCTTTTTTTTAATGTTAATTCTGCCTTTTTTCTAACTGAACATGAATTAAACAATATTATATTTGATTTATATAAATTTTTTGATAAAAAAAAACCATTATTTAATAATATAGATGTAATTATTTCGCTATCAGAAGTATTCATTTGACATCCATAATTTTCTATATAAAAACTTTTTTTATTAAAATTAGATATTTTACTGTCAAATTCAATCATAATAATTGTTAAAATTTATTTAAACGGAGTATTTTTTTAGCAAAAAATACCATATTTTTATTACCTGTAGTTTTACCTTTAATATTAGAAAGTTTTACAACTGATATCCATTTTTTTTCTATAAAAGACTTTACCATTTTTATAACAATATTCATAGGTTTAATACCGAGATCATTTGTAAAATTAGTTCCTATTCCAAAATAAGGAGATATTTTACCTTTACAAAAAGAAGATATTTTAGATACTTTGTCTGGATTTAAATTATCTGAAAATATAATTTTTTTTTCTAAAGGATTAATTTTATATTTTTTATAATGTTTTATAGTTTTTTTTATAAAAATATATGGATCCCCACTATCATGTCTAATCCCATCAAATAAATTTGATAATTTTTTATTAAAGTTTTTAAAAAAAATATTAGATGTATATGTATCAGATAAAGCAAAACCTAAATTACTTTTATATATTTTTATCCAATTTTTCATAGCTATTTTATCTGCAAAATTAAATCCATATTTTGCTGCATGAAACATGATCCATTCATGTCCTACAGTGCCTATAGGTTTTTTTGAAAAAATATGAGATAGATGTACATTACTACTCCCTAAAAAAAATGATGATCCTTTATCTATTAATATTTTAATAACTTGTTTATGAATATTATAAGAAAATCTTCTTCTAGTTCCATATTCACCTATTTTTACTTTTAGTTTTTTATATTTATCTATTTTTTTTATTGTTGTGTTTTTGATTTCTTTATTTGATAATTCTTTAATACCATTTAATTTATAATATAATTCAGATATAATAGCCATTATAGGTACTTCCCATAAAATTGTTCTATACCATAATCCCTCTATATTTATTTTTATATAATTATCTTTTTGTGATATTGTAATTTCTTGATGATTATATTTAAATTTTTTTAAAAAATTTAAATATTTTGAGTCTAAATATGGTATATTTTTTTTCAAAAATGTTTTTTCTTCATTAGATAATGTCAAATAAGACATATTTTTTAAATTTTCTTTTAATATTTTATCAAAATTTTTAGGAAAAGTATGTTCTCCTCTATTTATAAATTTATATTTTGCTTTTACTTTAGGAAATAACTTAATAACAGCGTATTGCATAATAAATTTATAAAAATCATTATCTAATAATGAAGAAATAATAGAAAAATTACTCATTAAAACATACTTTAAAAATAACTAATATTAAAAAAAATTGATTATAAAATAGAAAAAATTATTTTTTTTTTTGTTATATAAAAAGAATATTTTTCTAAATTTGTAATTATAATAATTTATTATGGAAAATAATACAAAATTATACGTAGGTAATTTGTCATATGAAATGACAGAAAAAGAATTAAAAGAATTTTTTGAAAATTCAATAGGTGAAGTTGTAAATGTAAAAATTATATTCGATGAATCCAATAAGAGAAGTAAAGGTTTTGGATTTATAGAAATGTCTAATGAAGACGACGCAAAGAAAGCAATAGACAAATTAAATGGTAAAGAATTAATGGGGAGAAATATTATAGTTTCATCTGCTAGACCAAGAATGAAAAGAAATTATTAATTATTAAATAAACGCTTACATCTGCTAAACTAAATAAACTGAAATTAAATAATATGAGTAATTTATTAATTGGTACAGGTGTAGCGTTAATTACCCCATTTAAAAAAAATGGAGATATTGATTTTTATAGTATTGAAAATATAGTAAAAAATGTAATTCAAAATAATGTAGATTATTTAGTAGTTTTAGGAACTACTTCTGAAGCCTCTTCTTTAAATAAAGAAGAAAAACAAGATATAATTGATTGTATTAAAGGAATAAATTGTAATAAATTACCTTTAATTTTAAGTATTGGGGGTAATAATACAAAAAATGTAATTGATACAATAAATAATACAAAAAATTTATCTAGTTTTCATGCTATTCTTTCAGTTTCTCCATTTTATAATAGTCCATCTCAAGATGGAATTTATCAACATTATAAATCAATAATTAATAATACGAATGTAAAATTAATTATTTATAATGTTCCTAAAAGAACTGGATCAAATATTTTACCAGATACAATACATAAATTATCAAAAGATTTTAAAAAAAATATAATAGGTATAAAAGAATCATCTGGGAATATCTTACAATCTTATAAAATTATAGAAAATAAATTAATAGATTTTAATGTTATATCAGGTGATGATTTAATAGCATTACCAATAATATTAGGAGGAGGTAGTGGATTAATTTCTGTAATAGCACAAGGATTTCCAAAACAAATTTCTGATATGATTATTTACGCTATAGATAGAGATATAGAAAAATCTTTTTATATTTTTTATAAGATAAGAAGAATAATAGATCTTATATATAAAGAAGGGAATCCTACAGGGATAAAAACATTGTTAAATATTATTGGATTATGCCCTCCATATGTTAGATTACCACTTGTACAAGGTACATCATCTTTAAGAAAAGAAATGATAAATTTATTGAAAAAATTAATATTTTAGGATATGTTAAACAATAAATTAGAAGAAGAATTAATATTACAATTAAATAGAGAATGGATAGCATCTATTTTATATTTAAATATGGCTTCATGGGCTGAAATAAGAGGATATCATGGTATATGTAGCTTTTTATATAATCATTCTAATGAAGAAAGATATCATATGTTAAAATTAATGAAATATATAAATGGTAGGGGTGGTAGTGCATTTTTAAAAATAAATAATAATAAAAATATTATAAAAATTGAATATAATTCTTTAACAGAATTATTTGAAAAATTATTTGAACACGAAAAATCTATTTCTATAAAAATTAATTGTTTAATTGAACTTTCTTTGAAAGAAAAAGATTATTTTACATATAATTTTTTACAATGGTATATAGAAGAACAAATGGAAGAAGAATCATTAAGTAAAATTATCTTATCTAAAATAAAATTGTTAAAAGATAATAAAATTGGTCTATATTTATTTGATAAAGAAATTAAAAATTTGAAAAAATATGAAATTAAATATTGAAAATAGTCCATTAAATACAGTTACATTCGATAGAGCTCTTTTAGAAAAAATATCTGGGAAAAATATATATCAAATAATATGTATATTGGATAGAATTAGTAAAAAAATAAAAAAAGAAATTAAGAGTGATTTAGATAAAAAACTAGAAGAATTTAATATTATAAATAAAAATAATCTAGAAGAAATATTTGAAAATAAAGAACAAATAGAATTATCAAGATTTTATGAAAAGTTTCCTAAATCAACATCTATAGCAATTCAATATTTATTGAATAATAAAATTAAAATAAATTAATATTTTTTTTTATTGTAATCGTTTAAAAATTTATCTAGACCTATTTTTGTTAGGGGGTTTTCTATTAATGTACGAATTACTTTTATAGGTGCAGTAACTGCATAAATACCTATTTTTGCACATTCAGAAATATGAATAGGATTTCTAATAGATGCTGCTAATATTTTTGTTTTAAAATTATAATTTTTATAAATATTCATTATTTCTTTTAGCAAAAAAATACCATTATATGATAAATCATCTAATCTTCCAATAAAAGGAGATACATATTCAGCTCCTGATTTAGCTGCTAGTAAAGCTTGTAATGGAGAAAAAACTAGAGTGCAATTAGTTTTTATTCCATTATTTGATAAATATTTTATAGCTTTAATTCCATCTTCTGTCATAGGAATTTTAACTACAATTTTAGGATGTAACTTAGATATTTTTTTTCCTTCTTTTATCATTTCTATATAAGTATTACTTATAACCTCGACACTTAAATCTGATTCATCTTCCAGTAAATTACATATATTTATATAATGTTTAATAATTTTTTTTTCATCATATACTAAATATTCTTTGGAAATTAAAGTAGGATTAGTTGTAATACCATCTAAAATACCTAATGACTTAGCTTTTTTTATATCTTTTATATTAGCTGTATCTAAAAAAAATTTCATAAATAAACTTTAAAATTTAAAACTAATTATAAATTACAAATTTAGTAAAAATTTGTAATTTTATAACAAAATTTTATGCATTTCGATGTTATTATTTTGGGAAGTGGTCCTGGAGGTTATGTGGCCTCTATAAGATCAGCACAGCTTGGTATGAAAACTGCAATAGTAGAAAAAAATGAACTTGGTGGAATATCTTTAAATTGGGGATGCATACCAACTAAATCTATTTTAAATAGTGCTAAATTATTACAAGATATAAAAAAAAACATAAAATTATTTGGTATAAATAATAATTTTGATATATATATTGATAAAATTTTTATAAAAAGTAGAAATACTGTTAATACCATAAAAAAAAGAATTTATTATTTGTTAAAAAAAAATGGTGTTAATGTTATTTATGGTGAAGGCAAACTCAAAAAAGGAAAAAAAATAGAAGTTTTATATAAAAATAAAATAAAAATATTTTCTGCTTCTAATATAATAATTGCTACTGGGGCTACCCCAAAAATAGATAAAGAATTATATGATGGTAAAAGTATAATTACATATAAAGAAGCTTTGTCTTTATCTTTTATTCCAAAAACTATGATAATTATTGGGACTGATTCAATAGGATTAGAATTTTCTTATTTTTATAATTGTATGGGATCTAAAATTATTCTTATAGAAGCTAGTTCATTAGTATTACCAAATGAAGATGAAGATATATCTATATATATAAAATCTTATATAGAAAAAACTGGAGTATTAGTATATACATCTTCTGTTATAGATAAGGTATTTAAAAAAAATAAAAAAGTATTTGTACAATTTTATATAAAAAATAATCCTGATAAAAAAATAACATTAGAATCTGACATATTACTGTATTCAATTGGGGTAAGTCCAAATATTAAAAATATTGGATTAAAAAAAATAGGAATTAATGTCAACAATGGTTATATAGTAGTAGATAAAAATTATAAAACAAATATAAATGGATTTTATGCTATAGGAGATGTTATAAATACCATATCATTATCACATGTAGCTTTTCATGAAGGTATAAATTGTATTGAAAATATAAAGGGATTAAATTGTCAAAATATAGATTATAATAATATACCAAAATGTATATATTCTTTTCCTGAAATCGCTTCAGTAGGTATAACTGAAAAAGAAGCAATAAAAAAAGGTTTTAAATTAAAAATATCTAAATTTCCTTTGAGTTTTCTTGATCGATCTATATGTGATGATTACACAGATGGATTTATAAAATTAATTTTTGACGAAAAATATGACGAATGGTTAGGATGTCATATGATAGGTAATAAGGTCTCAGATTTAATTTCAGAAGTTGTAATAGCAAGAAAATTAGAAACTACTAGTGAAGAAATATTAAATAGTGTACATCCTTATCCATCATTAAGTGAATCTATTTTAGAAGCAATATTTTTATATTGTGGTAAGTCTATACATTACATAAATAAAAAAAGTTAATTTAATATATTTTATTTTTAACATCACTATACTTATATTTTTAATTTTATGATCAATATTATATTATTTGGACCTCCAGGATGTGGTAAAGGGACTCAAGCTAAAATTATAGCAAACAATTTTGGATATACTCATTTATCTACAGGTATTATTTTTAGAGATCATATAAAAAGAAATACTAAACTAGGAAAAATTGTTAATTATTATATAAATAAAGGGTTATTAGTCCCTGATTTTACTACTATAACTATAATTAATAAAGAATTAAAAAAATATTTAGGATGTAAAGGTCTTATTTATGATGGATATCCTAGAACAATTAAACAAGCATTTTATTTAGAAAAAACATTAAAAAAACTTTCTTTAGGGAAAATAAATATAATTTTTCATCTTAAAATGAATAATAATTTAATTATTGATAGATTATTAAAAAGAGCTAAAACTAGTTTAAGATATGACGATAGTAATTTATCAATTGTTAAAAATAGAATAAAGGAATATAACAGAAAAACATCTTTAATATGGAAAAATACTAAATGGGAAAATTATATAATAACAATAAAAGCATATTATTCAATAAATGATATATTTATATTAATAGAAAAACAAATAAAATATTTTATAAAAAATAAAAAATTATAATGAATGATTTTATAGACTTTATAAAAATTTTTTGTAAAAGTGGAGATGGTGGATCTGGATATGTTCATTTTGTTAAAGATAAAAATACTATTAATGGTAAACCTGATGGAGGATCAGGTGGTAAGGGAGGAGATGTTATTATTAAAGGTAATTCTCAAATTAATACATTTATACATTTAAGGTATAAAAAACATTGTATAGCAGATTCAGGTAATTCTGGTAAAAGAAATAATATTACAGGTTCAAATGGTAAAAATATTGTAATAGATGTACCAGTTGGTACAATTGTAAAGGATAATAATAACAATCTAATTGTAGAAATAAAAAAACATTCACAAAAAAATATTATTTTAAAAGGAGGGAAAGGAGGTAAAGGAAATGTTTTTTTCAAGACATCTATCAAAAGATCACCTTTATATGCACAAAGTGGTATTAAAACAAAAGGATATTGGTTTTTTTTTGAATTAAAAATATTATCTGATGTTGGATTGATAGGATTTCCTAATTCTGGAAAATCAACTTTACTTTCTGTTATAACTAAAGCAAAACCAAAAATTGGAAATTATCCATTTACTAATAAAATTCCTTACTTAGGTGTTGTAAAAAAAGGGTTTGATAATTTTGTTGTAGCAGATATACCTGGTATTATAGAAAAAGCATCTGAAGGAAAAGGTTTAGGATATAAATTCCTTAGACATATAGAGAGAAATACAGTTTTATTATTTTTAATATCTTCAGAAGAAAAAGAAAAAAAAAATCGATATTTAATATTATTAAATGAATTAAAAAAATTTAATTATAAATTATTAGAAAAAAAAAGAATGTTAGCAATTTCTAAATCTGATTTATTAGATGATATAAAAAAGAAAAAAATATTTAATACATTTTCTTGTATTGAAAAAAATATTGTATTTATTTCTTCATTAAATAAAGAAGGACTAAATATTTTAATAAAAAAATTATTTATTTTAATTAATTCATAAACTTTACGAAAGTATTTTTATTATAGTATCTTTATCTATTTTTAGTTTATTTTGTTGTAATTTTTCTATATTGAATATGTAATCTAAAAATATTTTTTCGCAGAAACTTCTTAACCCTCTTGCTCCAATACCCATATTTAATGATTTTTCTACTATACAATCTAAAGCATCATTTGTAATATTAAGATTAATATCATCCATTTCAAATAATTTTATATATTGTTTAATTAAAGAATTTTTAGGTTCTATTAAAATTTTTTTTAAAATATTTCTATCTAATGGATTTAAATATGTTATTATAGGGAATCTACCTATTAATTCAGGTATTAATCCAAAATTTTTTAAATCATCTACTGTTATATATTCTAAACAATTTTTACGTTTATTAATATTTTCTATATTTGTATTTTTAATTTTTGATTTAAATCCTATAGTGATATCATTATCAATTCTATCATAAATAATTTTTTCAATTCCGTCAAAAGTCCCTCCAGCTATAAATAAAATATTTTCAGTATTAATTGGAATCATTTTTTGGTCTATATGTTTTTTTGAACTTTGTGGTTGTGGGATATATATTATAGAGCCTTCTAATATTTTTAATAATGCTTGTTGCACACCTTCTCCAGAAATATCTCTAGTAGCATTACTGTTTTTTCTAGAAATTTTATCTAGTTCATCTAAAAAAATAATACCTTTTTCAGCTAAATTTATATCATAATTTGATGCTTGTAATAATCTTGTTAAAATAGATTCTACATCTTCTCCAACATATCCTGCTTCAGTTAGTGAGGTTGCGTCAATCATTGCAAATGGTACTTTCAAAAATTTAGAAATACTTTTAGCTAATAATGTTTTTCCAGTACCTGTAGCACCAATAAGTAAAATATTAGATTTTTCTATTTGTAAATTACTATTATTAAATTCTTTATATAAAGAATATTTTACTCTTTTATTATGATTATAGACAGAAACAGATATTATTTTTTTTGCTTGATCTTGTCCAATTACATATTCATCTAAAAACTTCTTAATATCCTTGGGTTTTTTTATTTTTGGATTTATTACTGAATTATAATAATTATTTTTTTCTTGTCTATATAAATTTTTTTCTATAAAATTATCATAAAAAAAATTTTTTTTACAACATTCATGATAATCATATATTTTAAAACATTGATTATCTTTATAATAATCTATTTTTATTTGTTTATAGTCTCTTATTATATCTCCGTTACCGTTATATTTATAATAATTTTCGTTTATGTTATATTTTTTTTTAAAAATTGAATAAGTTTTTTCTATGCAAAAATTACAAATATTTCCATTTATTCCTGACACTAAAATTTTGATATCATTTTTTGTCCTATTGCAAAAAGAACATTTTATTAATTTTTCCTTATTCATGCAACTTTTTTTTAAAACGGGACAAGCCAACCTGCATACATCGCTACCACCTAATTACCTTTGCTGTGTCCCCACCCTGGAGGATTAATAGGGAGCTGATTGTGCAGAACTTGCCCCGAATCTTGGTAAAGATAAAAAAAAAATCATAAATTCTATTAATTTTATTATTCATTTTAAGTGGAAACAAAATATATTTTCGTTATGGGTGGTGTAGTCTCATCCTTAGGAAAAGGCGTTTTATCTGCATCTTTAGGTATGTTATTAAAGTCTTCAGGATACAAAATATCAATATTAAAATTTGATCCTTATTTCAATGTTGATCCAGGTACTTTAAATCCTTATGAGCATGGAGAATGTTTTGTAACTAAAGATGGGACAGAAACAGATTTAGATTTAGGCCATTATGAAAGATTTTTAGATGAGAATACCACTAAAGAGAATAATATAACGTCAGGGTTAATTTATAAAACAGTTATAGATAACGAAAGGAAAGGTATTTATCTAGGTAAAACTGTACAAGTTATTCCACATATTACTAATGAAATTAAAAGACGAATAAAAATTATTGGTAGATTAAAAAAATATGATATAATTATAATAGAAATTGGAGGTACAGTCGGTGATATTGAAATTTTACCTTATATTGAATCTATACGTCAATTAAAATGGGAATTAGGTAAATATAATAGTATAATTATTCATTTAACATTACTACCATATATATCAGGAGAGATAAAAACAAAACCTACACAACATTCTGTTAGAAATTTAATGGAAAATGGTATACAAGCAGATTTAATTGTATGTAGGACTAAAATTCGTATATCTAAAAATATTATAAATAAAATTGCATTATTATGTAATGTAAGACCAGAATATGTTATAGAATATATAGATACTAATATTATATATGAAATACCTTATTTATTAAACGTACAAAATTTTGGTAAAAAAGTATTATGTAATTTAAAAATTAACTCAGTTGTTGAAATAAATTTAACAAAATGGAAAAATTTTATAAAAAAATTTAATAATCCAAAATATAAAATTACTATTGCTATAGTTGGGAAATATGTATCTTTTAAAGATTCTTATAAATCTATTATAGAAGCTTTAATTCATGCTGGTACAGAAAATGAAATTTTAGTTAAAATAAAATGGATTAATTCTGATATTATACAAAAAAATAATGTAAAATATTTATTTAAAAATATTTCAGGTATTTTAGTAGCACCAGGATTTGGTAAAAGAGGGATAAGTGGTAAAATATTAGCGACTAAACATGCAAGAGAAAATAATATACCATTCTTTGGAATATGTTTAGGTATGCAAATAGCCGTTATAGAATATGCAAGAAATGTTTTAGGTATAAAAAACGCAGAAAGTCATGAAATTAATCCATTATCTTCTTATCCTGTTATAAGTTTAATGGATAGTCAAAAAAAAATTTTTAATAAAGGAGGGACTATGAGGTTAGGTAATTGGAAATGTTCTATTTTGGAGAATTCCAAATTATTTTTTATTTATAATAAAAAAATTGAAATATTTGAAAGACATCGTCATAGATATGAATTTAATAATAATTATTTAAAATATTTTTCTAATTCTTCTATGAAAATGGTAGGAGTTAATAACGAAACTGGATTAGTAGAAGCATTAGAATTAGAAAATCACATATTTTTTATAGGTGTTCAATATCATCCAGAATATAAAAGCAGAGTTACTAAACCTCATCCATTATTTATTAATTTCATAAAAATTTCTAAAGAATATAAATCTTTTGATATTTATTATGATAAAAAATAGAAATATTGATAATAATTCTATGATAGGATTATTTTTAATTTTTGTTATTTTAACAATTTTTTATTATTCCAATTTACATGATGAATATAATAAAAAAAAATTTATTAAATCACATGCACATGTATATAATAATACTAATACTAGTATATATCCTATAGTTAATAATAATAAAAAATATAAGAATAAAAAATATTTTATTATAGAAAATAATGTATTAAGATTTAAAATTTCTAATATAGGTGGAATGATTGAAGATGTTTTATTAAAAAAATATAAATCTTATAATTCAACATCTGATTTAAATTATTATAAAAATTTATTTATATCTAAAGATTTTAGTTTTCAAAATAAAATTATTTTTTTTAGAAAAAATAATAATTTAGATGAATTTGTTGATACAAAAAAATTATATTTTGTACCATTTTTAATAAATGATAAAAGAATTATATTAAAAACTATCAATCCCTATTATAAAAAAGGTATAATTTATTATATATATGATATAAATAATAAAAATGGATATGATATTAATTTTTCTATTATATCAAAAAATATGGAATTATATAAATATAAAAATATATGTATACAACAAAATATTTTTTCTATAGAAAAAGATAGAAATTGGGAAAATTCTTATACTAAATTATATTATTCTTTTAATGATAATAATAATACTTCAATTGACAATTTTTCTGAAAAAAAAACTGAATATAAAAATATAAACAATGTTAATTGGATTGCGAATAAACAACAATTTTTTACTACAATTATAATCCCCTTAAAAACATTAAATAATGTTTTTATTAAATCTGAAAATTTTTCTTATGGTAAGATACTCAAAAAAATAAATATATTTTGTAGTGATAATTCAAAAAAAAATATGAATGTTACTTTTAAATTTTATTTTGGACCATTAGATATAAATTTATTGAATTATTATAATAATGAATTTGAAGATATAATACCATTTGGATGGGGTTTTCTAAAATTTATTAATAAATATTTTTTTCTGAAAATATTTCAATTTTTAGAAAAAACTAATTTAAATTATGGAGTTATAATAATTTTAATGACTTTAGTAGTAAAAGTAATATTATTACCAATAACTTATAAGCAATATGAGTTAAGCTACTATATGAAATTACTTAAACCAGAGATAGAAAAAATAAATAATAAATATAAAAATGAAAAAGATTTAGTAAAAAAACAAATGGCAATGATAGATTTATATAAAAAATCAGGGATTAATCCTCTATCTGGTTGTTTATCAATTATTTTACAAATACCAATTTTTTATTCACTATTTAAATTTTTTCCTACTTTAATTAATTTAAGAGGAAAATCTTTTCTTTGGGTAGATGATTTGACATCATATGATTCTATTTATGATTTTTCTTTTAATATACCATTTTATGGTAATCATATAAGCTTATTAACTTTATTATATTCTTTTGTTTTATTTTTATATACTAAAATTAGTGGTAATGATAGAAATTCTTTTAGACAAAGCGATGATATGTATAATAATTCTAATTTTATTTTATATTTAATGCCGTTTATTATGTTATTATTTATAAATAGTTATGCATCAGCATTATCATTATATTATTTTGTATCAAATATTATAAATATAATATTCTTTTTTATAATTAAAATAAATTTTTTAAACAAAAATATAATAAAAAATTAATTAATATTTTATAATATAAATTTTATTTCTTTTTGATAAAAACTAAATAATTTTTTATTAAATTCTATTATTATATATCCACTATCTGTAACATTTTTTATAGTTCCATATATATATATATTTTTTTTTATCAAAAAGAAAACTGATTTTTTTTCTGATAAAAATAAATTTTTTATATAATATTTTTTAATTAATTTGTTATTATAATTTTCAAATAGATAATATTCACTTTGAATAAAAAATATTATTCTATATAATAGTAATCTTAAATTAAATTTTTTATTGAAAATATTTATTAAAGAAGTAGCATTTAGTTTAAAATAAAAATTTTTTTGAAGTATATTAATACCAATTCCTACAATTACTGCATGTATTTTATTATATGAAGAAATTGATTCTGTTAATATACCAGATATTTTTTTATTATTTAATATTATATCATTAGGCCATTTTATATAACAATTTATTTTTTTATTTTTTGTTGATTTAATAATTTTAGATATAATTTTATGAATAGAATTACATACAATAATGTTGATAAAGTAAATATCATTAATATATATATTTTTTATATTTATAATTATACTAAAAGTTAAGTTTTTATTATTATCAGATATCCAAGATCCTGATCTACCATATCCATTAATTTGTTTTTTGGATGATATAATAATCCAAAATTTTTTTTGTATAGAAAATTTTTTATAGTATTTTTTTGCATATGTATTTGTTGATTTAACACTATTTAAAAATATTAATTTTGTTGGATATATAAAATTTATCAAAATATTTTTATTTTTTTATTAAAAACTAAATATTATTTTTGTTTTATTTAATCAGTTTTTATTTTGTTGTTAAAAATAATATTAGAAGGTATTCAAATGATAAAAGGAGAGAATGTTAAAATTATAAATTTAATAAATAAAAAGAATTTTATATGTGATTATTTTGTTATTTGTGATGGAAAATCTAAAAATCAAGTATATTCAATATATCAAAATGTTGAAAAAATTGTAAAAAGAAAAATATATAAAATACCTTATAATATAGAAGGTTCAAAAAATAAAGAATGGATTTTAGTTGATTATACTACGATAGTAGTTCATATTTTTCAAAAAAAAATAAGATCATATTATGATATAGAAAAAATTTGGGAATAGAATTTTTTTAAAAAGATATATAAAAAATATTATCATCAATTAGGTGATGATGAAAGAAATATTATAATGAAAAACAAAAATAACTTTTTTTGGATATATGCAATTATATTTTCCGTATTTATAGGAATATTTTTTTTAAAATCTTCTTTTTATGAACCTAAAAAAATACATCAAAATTATTTTTTCGATATTTTATCAAAAGGAAAAGTAGATAAAATTATTATTAAACATAAAGAATTAGTATATGTTTATTTAAAAAATAATTTTTTTAATTTAGGTTTAAATTCTTCTACAATACAAAGAAAAATAATCAATAATGAATTAGAATTAGTTAAAAAAAAACCTATTCTAAAATATAAATTTGAAATAGGAGATTTACAATTTTTCCAGAATAAATTTGAAAAATATAAAAATATATATAATTTAGATACTGTTATAGATTTTAAAAATCAACCGGAATATACTATAACTAAATTTTTTTTTGATTACGGTATATTTTTTATTTTACTTATAATATTTTGGATGTTCTTATTTAAAAAAATAGGATCATCTGGTGGTGGTCCTGGAAGTCAAATATTTAATATTGGAAAATCTAAGGCTAGACTATTTAACGAAAATGAACATGTAAAAACAACTTTTAAAGATGTTGCAGGGTTAGAAGGAGCTAAAGAAGAAGTTCAAGAAATAGTAGAATTTTTAAAAAATCCAAAAAAATATACAAAATTAGGAGGTAAAATACCAAAAGGAGCATTATTAATAGGAGAACCCGGTACTGGAAAAACATTATTAGCTAAAGCAGTAGCAGGGGAGGCTAAAGTACCATTTTTTTCTTTATCTGGATCAGATTTCGTTGAAATGTTTGTAGGAGTGGGTGCTTCTAGAGTAAGAGATTTATTTGAAAAAGCAAAAGAAAAATCTCCATGTATAATCTTTATTGATGAAATAGATGCTATTGGTAGATCTAGAGGAAAAGCAAGTATAGCAGGATCTAATGATGAAAGAGAAAACACATTGAATCAACTTTTGACAGAAATGGATGGTTTTGATACTAATACTAATGTAATTGTATTAGCTGCTACTAATAGATCTGATATATTAGATAGTGCTTTATTGCGTCCCGGACGATTTGATAGGACTATATTAGTAGATCCTCCAGAATTAAAAGAAAGAAAAGAAATATTTATTGTTCATTTAAAAAAATTAATTTTATCAAAAGATGTAGATATAGATTTTTTATCTAGACAAACACCAGGATTTAGCGGTGCTGATATAGCTAATATATGTAACGAATCAGCATTAATTGCAGCTAGAAAAAATAGATCAGAAATAAAAAATAAAGATTTTTTGGATGCTATAGATAGAATAATAGGAGGTTTAGAAAAAAAAAATAAAATAATAAAACCAGACGAAAAAAAGAGAATTGCTTATCATGAAGCTGGACATGCTGCAGTTAGTTGGTTATTAAAATATGCTTCTCCTTTAGTTAAAGTTACTATAATTCCTAGAGGAAGATCCTTAGGTTCTGCTTGGTATTTACCAGAGGAAAGGCAAATAACTACCACAGATCAAATGAAAGATGAAATATGTACATTGTTGTCTGGTAGGTCAGCAGAAGAAATAATTTTTAAATCAGTCTCTACCGGTGCTTTAAGTGATTTAGAAATAGTTACAAAGCAAGCTCAATCTATGGTATCAATTTTTGGATTAAATGAAAAAATAGGAAATATTTCTTATTATGATTCTACAGGGCAAAATGAATTTTATTTTTCTAAACCTTATAGTGAAAAAACAGCCCAAATTATAGATGAGGAAGTTTCAAAAATTGTTATTGAACAATATGAAAGATCTAAAAAAATATTATTAGACAATAAAAAAAAATTCATTTTATTAGCCAATAAACTTTTAGATAAAGAAGTTTTATTTAGAGAAGATTTAGTAAATATTTTTGGGGAAAGAGCATATGAAGATGAAATAGGGAATATATTAAAAGAAAAAGATAAAAAAACTTTAAATAAAAAAAATTAGTGAGATATAATTATATCTCACTAATTTTTTATTTAACTTCTTCATAATCTATATCTTGTACATTTTCTTCATTTTTTTTATTTTTTGTAGAATTTATTTTATTTTCTTTTTTATCTGAATAATTATTTTTTTTATTTTGAGCTTTAGGATAAAGATCACTAGATGCATTAATCCATGCTTCATTTAGTATTTTAATTGTATTATCTATTTCTTGTATATTTTTTTCAGAATGTGCTTTTTTTAATTTTGTTAGACAATCTTCTATATTTTTTTTATTTTTTTTAGATAATTTATCTGCGTTTTCTTTTAATTGTTTTTCTGTTTGAAAAATTTGATTATCAGCTGTATTTAGTTTTTCAATTTCTTTTTTTATATTATCATCTTTTTTAGCATTTTCTTTAGCTTCTTTTTTCATCTTGTCTATTTCAACTTGACTTAAACCAGAAGATGTTTCTATTTTTATAGATTGTTCTTTACCAGTTCCTTTATTTTTTGCAGAAACATTAAGTATACCATTAGCATCTATATCAAAAGAAACTTCTATTTGAGGTACACCTCTTGGAGCAGGTGGAATATCTACTAAATCGAATCTTCCTATTTCTTTATTATCGTTAAACATAGACCTTTCTCCTTGTCCAACTCTTATAGTAACTGCAGATTGATTATCTGATGCTGTAGAAAATGTTTCAGATTTTTTAGTAGGAATTGTAGTGTTAGAATCTATAAGCTTAGTAAAGACACCACCTAAAGTTTCAATACCTAAAGATAAAGGTGTAACATCTAATAATAATACATCCTGTACATCACCTGTTAAGACTCCACCTTGTATAGCAGCACCAATAGCTACTACTTCATCAGGATTAACACCCTTTGATGGTTTTTTTTTAAAAAAATTTTCAACTTCCATTTGTACTTTAGGAATTCTAGTAGAACCACCAACTAAAATAACTTCGTTAATATCCTTTGTTTTTAAATTAGCATCTTTTAAAGCATTAAGACATGGATCTATAGAACGTTTTATTAAATTTTCTGAAAGTTGTTCAAATTTTGATTTAGTTAATGTTATTACTAAATGTTTTGGACCAGAATCAGTAGCAGTAACATATGGTAAATTAATTTCAGTTTGATTGGATGATGATAATTCTATTTTTGCTTTTTCTGAAGCTTCTTTTAGTCTTTGTAAGGCCATAGGATCTTTTCTTAGATCTATATTTTCTTGAGATTTAAAAGTATTGGCTAAATAGTCAATAATTACTTGATCAAAATTATCACCTCCTAAATGGGTATCTCCATTAGTAGATAAAACTTCAAATACTCCATCACCTAATTCTAATATAGATACATCAAATGTACCACCTCCTAAGTCATATACTACAATTTTTTTATTTTGATTGCTTTTATCTAATCCATATGCTAGTGCAGCTGCAGTAGGTTCATTTATAATTCTTTCTACTTTTAATCCAGCTATTTCTCCAGCTTCTTTTGTAGCTTGTCTTTGTGCATCATTAAAATACGCAGGTACAGTAATTACAGCTTTTTTTACTTCTTGCCCTAAATAATCTTCTGCAGTTTTTTTCATTTTTTGCAAAATCATAGCAGAAATTTCTTGAGGAGCATACAATCTATTATTTATGCTAACACGCGGTGTATTATTCCCACCTTTTATTACTTTATATGGTATATGTTTTAATTCCTCAGAAACTTCTGAATACATTCTACCCATAAATCTTTTAATAGAAAAAATAGTTTTTTGAGGATTAGTAACTGCTTGTCTTTTTGCAGGATCTCCTATTTTTCTTTCTCCTCCATCTATAAATGCAACAATAGATGGTGTAGTTCTTTTACCTTCTGAATTAGATATTACAATTGGATCATTAATTTCCATAACGGAAACACAAGAATTTGTAGTACCTAAATCTATTCCTATAATTTTATTCATTTTTTTAATTTTAATAATATAATATCAATGATTATGCCATAATTAAAATACTTACTTATATGACAATATAATATTATATAATACAAAAAAAATATGACAAAAAGTCATTCTTATTTTTTAAAAAAAATTCTTATATTTAAAAATTTTAAAATATAAAATATGGATCCACTAAGTTTTAAAACAATTTTTTACGATAAAAAATTAGTAAAAAAAAATTGGATTTTAATGGATGCTACTGATAAAATTTTGGGTAGATTTTCTACTAAAATTGCTTTTATAATTATGGGTAAAAATAAACCATATTTTTCTCCTAATATAGATTGTGGAGATAATGTAGTAGTTATTAATTCTAATAAAATAAAGTTAACTGGTAAAAAATGGAATAATAAAAAATATATTCGTTATACAGGATATCCAAGTGGTAAAAAGTTTATTAATGCTAAGGAATTATTGATAAAAGATTCAAGAATGTTGATATATAAATCTGTAAAAAGAATGTTACCCAAAAATCGTTTAGGAAATTTAATATTTAAAAATCTTCATGTATATTTTGATTCTTATCATAAACATAAAGCTCAGAATCCTAAATTAATAAAATTTTAAAAAATGAAAACAGTATATCATAGTATAGGTAGAAGGAAAAGATCATTAGCACGTGTTTATTTAAAAATAGGGACTGGAATAATTAATATAAATTCTATTAAATTAAATGATTATTTTTCTGAATATATTATTCATAAAATTATGTATCCTATAATATTATTAAATAAATTAAATAAATTTGATATAGAGATAAAAGTTAGTGGAGGTGGTAATAATGGGCAAGCAGAAGCTATTTCATTAGCAATATCACGAATACTTTGTAAAATAGATGAAAAAAATAAAAATAAATTAAAATATGAAGGTTTGTTAACACGTGACCCTAGGGAAGTAGAAAGAAAAAAATTTGGACAAAAAAAAGCTAGAAAAAAATATCAATTTTCAAAACGTTAATTTATTATGATAGAATTAACTACAAAAGATTTATTAAAAGCCGGAGTACATTTTGGTCATACAACAAGAAAATGGAATCCTAATATGAAACAGTATATATTTATGAAAAAGAGAGGTATACATATAATAGATTTATCAAAAACTATATTTAAGTTGAAGGAAGCTTGCAAAAGGTTAAAAATTATAATTAATAATGGTAAAAAAATATTATTTGTAGGTACTAAAGATCAAGCTAAAAATAAAGTAAATTTATATTCAAAATCTATTAAAATGCCTTGTGTAACAGAAAGATGGTTAGGCGGGTTGTTAACTAATTTTACTACTATTCGTAAATCTATAAAAAAAATGAATAGTATAGAAAAAATGAAAAAACAGGGAACATTTAATACCATATCTAAGAAAGAGAAATTATTAATAGATAGATTATATTATAAACTTAAGAAAAATTTAGGTAGTATCTCTAGTATGAATTATATACCAGGTGGTATATTTTTAGTTGATCCTAATACCGAAAAAATAGCGTTAGAAGAATCAAAAAGATTAAAAATTCCAATATTTGCTATGGTGGATACAAACACATCTCCAATTGGTATTAATTACCCTATTCCATCAAATGATGATTCTTCTAAATCTATAGATATAATTTTAAAATTTGTTACTGAATTTATTAAAGATGAAATATTTTTGATAAAAAAATAATTTGAAAATATGAAATTTTCTATATCTAAATTAAAAGAATTAAGAAAAATCACTGGTATAGGGATAATAGATTGTAAAGAGGCATTAATTTTTTCTAATGGTAATATAAAAAATGCTATATTATTTTTGAGAAAAAAGGGTAAAAAAATATATATTAATCGTTACAATGCTACAACATCAGAAGGAGTATTAATGTCTTCTGTAAATAGCAATTTTACTGTTGGGACTATAATAGGTATAAGTTGTGAAACAGATTTTCTTTCTAAGAATAAAGATTTTTTGGATTTTTCATTTTTATTATCTAATCATTCATTATTATATAAAAATAAAAATAGTTTTTTAAATAGTTCATTTAATAAATTTAAAATTGAGGATTTAATTATTGACAAAATGGGTGTTGTAGGTGAAAAATTAATTTTAAATATATTTGAATATTTAGAAGGTAAATTTATAATAGAATATACTCATAATAATAATAAAATATCTGTTTTAGTACAGTTTTCTAAAAAATTTGATGTTTTATTTGCTAGAGATATAGCAATGCATATTGCTGCTATGAATCCATTATCTATAGATTGTAAAGATTTTCCTGAAAATATTTTACAAGAAGAAATTAAAATAATTAAAAATCAGGTTATTATAAATAATAAAAATAAATCTGATAATTTGATAGATAAAATAATTAAAGGAAAATTAAAAAAATTTATAAATGATAATACTCTTTTAAATCAAACTTTTATAAAAAATAAAAAATTAACAATTAAAGATTATTTATATAGTTTTGATAAAAAATTGAATATAATATCCTTTAAAAGAATTAATATATAATAATTTAACAATGAATAGGATAATGTTAATAATTTTGGATGGTTGGGGTATTAGCAATGATTATTTTTTGTCTGCTATTGATCAAGCTCGTACTCCATTTTTAGATTTATGTTATAGAAATTATCCTACTAGTAAATTAAAAGCTTCAGGATCTTGTGTAGGATTACCAAAAGGACAAATGGGAAATTCTGAGGTTGGACATATAAATTTAGGATCAGGTAGAAAAGTATTACAAACTTTAAAAGAAATTAATAAATCAATTAATAATAAATCATTTAATAAAAAAATTAATAATATATTTAGTAAAATAAATATTAATACTAGGGTACATATTACAGGCCTTTTATCTAATGGTGGAGTACATTCACATATTGATCATTTGTTTAAATTGATTAAAATATTTAGTAAAATAAATATGAAAAATATTTTTATTCATGCATTTACAGATGGCAGAGATACCTCACCTAAAAATGGTATAAATTTTATTAAAAAACTTTTGATAAAAACTAAAAAATATGGAGGAAAATTATCTACTGTAGTTGGAAGATACTATGCTATGGATAGAGATAACCGTTGGGATAGAACTAAAATAGCATATAATGCTATGGTAGAATCTACAGGTAGTTATACTAATAATATTTTGGAATCTATTGAAAAATGTTATAAAAATGGAATTACAGATGAATTTTTGTTGCCATTAATTTTAGTAGATAAGAACGGAAAACCAATTTCTAAAATTAGAAATGGAGATATTGTATTATGTTTTAATTTTAGGCCTGATAGATCAAGACAATTAACGGAAATATTTATAAAAAATGTAGTATTGAAAAATAATACAAAAATTAATTTATATCGTGTTTTTACTATGACATGTTATAATACAGAATATTATAAAAAAAATGTTATATCTATTTTTAATAAAAAAATATTATTAAATACTCTAGGAGAGGTATTAGAAAAAGAAAGTAAAAAACAAGCTAGAATTTCAGAAACAGAAAAATATCCACATGTTACATTTTTTTTTTCTGGGGGGAGAGAAGAACCATTTAATAAAGAAACTAGGATTATGTGTCCATCTCCAAATGTATCTACATACGATTTAATGCCTAAAATGAGTGCTATAAATATAGTAAATAAAATTATTCCAGAATTAAAAAATAAAAATTTTGATTTTATATGTTTGAATTTTGCGAATCCAGACATGGTAGGTCATACTGGAAATTTTAATAAAACTATAATAGCTTGTGAACATGTTGATAAATGTTTAAAATTATGTACTGAAGAGGCTATAAAAAATTCATACAATGTAATAATAGTAGGAGATCATGGTAATGCTGAGTATATGATTAATAAAGTAGACAATACTCCTAATACATCTCATACTACGTCTTTAGTCCCTTTTATAATAGTAGGAAATAATGTTAAAAATTTTATTTTAAGAAAATGTGGTGCATTATCAGATGTAGCACCAACTATACTTAAATTAATGAATTTACCTATACCATATATTATGAACGGAAAATCAATGATTATTGAAAAATAAAATATAAATTTAAATCACTTAAAATTATATATAATTTGGTAAAGATAAAAACTATTGAAGAAATAATTTTAATAAGAAAAAGTTCTATTCTAGCATCTAAAACATTGGGGATGTTATCTAAAGAAATAGTCCCAGGAGTAAATACTATTTATTTAGATAAAATAGCAGAAGAATTTATACGTGATAATTGTGGTGTCCCAGCTTTTTTAGGATTATATAATTTTCCAAATACTATATGTGCATCTCCTAATTTTAATGTAGTTCATGGAGTACCTAATTTAATTCCTATTAAAGATGGAGATATATTATCAATTGATTGCGGTGTTTATATGAATGGATTTTATGGTGAACATGCTTATACATTTGAAGTTGGAAATATATCTGATAAATATAAAAAATTTTTAAATTGTTCTAAAAAATCATTATATATTGGAATTAGCAACTGTAAATCAGGTAATTATATAGAAGATATAGGTTATTCTATACAATCATATATTGAAAAAAATGGTTATTCTGTAGTAAAAGATTTAGTAGGTCATGGTATAGGTAGAAAAATGCATGAAGACCCACAAGTACCTAATTTTGGTAAAAAAGGCAATGGATTAAAATTAAAAGATGGTATGGTGCTATCTATAGAGCCTATGGTAAATTTTGGAACTTCAGAAATTATTTTTAATAAAGATGGATGGACCATAACTACTTTAGATAAAAAAAATTCTTCACATTATGAACATAATGTAGCTATAATAGATGGTACACCGTGTTTATTATCAACTTTTCAATATATTTATAATGAACTTAATATTAAATCAGATGAAGAATTATTTTTTCAAAATGAAAAAATAATTAATATTTAATTATTTTTGTTTGATAAAAAAATTAAATTAGTATGCCTACTATACAACAATTGATTAGAAAAGGTCGTTCTTCTTCTACAAAGAAAAGAAAATCTATTGCTTTAGATTTTTGTCCTCAAAAAAGAGGTGTTTGCATTAGAGTATATACTACTACTCCTAAAAAACCAAATTCTGCTATGAGAAAAGTAGCTCGTGTACGTTTTACTAATGGTAAAGAGGTAATAAGTTATATAATAGGAGAAGGACATAATCTACAAGAGCATTCTATTGTATTGGTTAAAGGTGGAAGAGTTAAAGATTTACCTGGAGTTAAATACAAAATAGTTAGAGGTGCTCGAGATACTGCAGGAGTTAATGGGAGAAAAAAAAGTAGAAGTAAGTATGGTACAAAAATAGAAAAAAAAGAAATTAAAAATGAGAAAAAATAAAAAGAGAGGTAATAATTATCTCCCTGATCCTAAATTTAATGATGTTCTGGTAACTAGATTTGTTAATCATTTGATGAAAAGTGGAAAAAAAACTATTGCTTATAGAATTTTTTATAATGCAATGGATAAAATTGAAATTATAAAAAATGAAGATAATAAAACTTCATTAGAAATATGGAAAGAAGGGTTAAAAAATGTTACTCCTCATGTAGAAGTAAGAAGAAGACGTATGGGTGGTACTAATATTCAAATACCAATTCAAATTTCTTCAAAAAAAAAAATAACAAAAGCGATTAAATTAATAATTTCTTGTGCTAATATTAGAAATGAAAAAAATATGTCTAATAAATTAGCATTTGAAATATGGGATGCTTACAAAGGTCAGGGAGAATGTATTAAAAGAAAAGATAATATTCATAAAATGGCTGAATCAAATAAAGCTTTTTCTCATTTCAGATTTTAATTATTTATGAAAAAAAATTTGAAATTTACTAGAAATATTGGTATAGCAGCACATATTGATGCAGGTAAAACTACAACTACAGAAAGAATATTATTTTACACTGGAATTAATCATAAAATAGGAGAAGTTCATGATGGTACTGCTACAATGGATTGGATGCTGCAAGAACAAGAAAGAGGTATAACTATCACTTCTGCTGCTACGTATTGCGAATGGATATATGGAAAAAATAAATATCAAATAAATATAATAGACACTCCAGGACATGTAGATTTTACTGTTGAAGTAGAGAGATCAATGAGAATACTAGATGGGATGGTAGTACTTTTTAGTGCAGTAGATGGAGTAGAACCTCAATCAGAAACAGTTTGGAGACAAGCAGATAAGTATAAAATACCAAGAATTGCATTTGTTAATAAAATGGACAGACAGGGTGCAGATTTTTTAGGAGTTTGTTCACAAATAAAAAAAATTTTAGGATCTAATTCTGTACCATTACAAATACCTATTGGAAATGGTGATTCTTTTATAGGAGTTGTGGATTTAATTTCAAAGAAATCTATAATATGGGATGATAATAATTATGGTATGACATATAGAAATGGACCTATACCAAATGATATGAAAAATATTGTAAACAGTTATCAAAATAAACTTATTGAAACTTTATCCGAACATGATGATATAATTATGGAAAAATTTTTATATAATAATTATATATCAGAATCTGATATTATTCGTTCTATAAATAAGAGTACAATCAATATGAAAATTATTCCTATATTATGTGGTTCTTCTTTTAAGAATAAAGGTGTTCAATCTATTTTAGACGCTATATGTAGATATTTACCATCTCCACTTGAGGTTAAAGATGTTATAGGAGTTAATCCAGTTAATAAACAAAAGGTAACTAGAAAGCCTAATGAAAATGATCCATTTTCTGCATTAGCTTTTAAAATTTCTAGCGATCCATTTGTTGGAAGATTAGCATTTTTTAGAGTATATTCTGGAACAATAGAATCTGGTTCTTATAGTTTTAATTCCAGATCTGGAAACAAAGAAAGAATTTCTAGAATATATCAAATGCATGCTAATAAACAAAATCCAATAAAAAAAATAAGTGCTGGAGATATTGCTGCTATAGTGGGATTTAAAGATATAAAAACAGGTGATACTTTATGCGATGAAAATAAGCCTATTTTATTAGAAAATATTTCTTTTCCTGAGCCTGTAATAGGTATTGCTGTTGAACCAAAATATAAATCTGATATTGATAAGATGGATTTAGCTTTATATAAGCTAATGGAAGAAGATCCAACTTTTCAAGTTAGAACAGATAAATATACTGGACAAAAAATAATTTCTGGTATGGGTGAATTACATTTGGAAATTATTGTAGATAGAATGAAAAGAGAATTTAAAGTAGAAATAAATCAAGGTAAACCACAAGTAGAATATAAAGAAGCTTTAACTACTTTAGTTAAACATAGAGAGATATATAAAAAACAAACAGGTGGAAGAGGGAAATATGCGGATGTTTATTTTATATTAGAACCTGAAAAATCAAAGAAACCAGGATTAACTTTTATAAATAAAATAAAGGGAGGTAGTATTCCAAAAGAATATATTCCATCTATAGAAAAAGGTTGTAAGGAAATGATGAAAAATGGGCCTTTATCTGGATATGAAATAGATAATGCTAAAATAACTATATTAGATGGATCTTATCATCCTGTTGATTCTGATCAACTTTCTTTTGAATTAGCAGGTAAATTAGGATTTAAAGAAGCTGCTAAAAAATCTAATCCAGTTTTATTAGAACCTATTATGAAACTAGAAATTGTTGTTCCAGAAGATAATATGGGCGATGTAATAGGGGATTTACACAGAAGAAGAGGTGTTATTCAAAATATGAATGATAAAAAAAATATTAAAATTATTCAAGCAATAGTCCCATTATCTGAAATGTTTGGCTACGTAACAGTTTTGCGTACATTATCATCTGGTAGAGGTACGTCTGTAATGGAATTTTCTCATTATGAAGTTGTACCTCAATCTGTAGAAAATAAAATTATTAAAAAATAATAATATGGGTCATGATATTAAAATTAAGTTAAAATCTTATGATTATAATTTATTAGATAAATCTGCTAAAAAAATTGTTAATTCAGTAATACCAACAGGTGTTATTTTAAATGGACCTGTCCCATTGCCTACTGAAAAAAAAATATTTACAGTATTACGTTCCCCTCATGTTAATAAAAAATCAAGAGAACAATTTTATCTTCCTACTCATAAAAGATTGTTACAAATACATAACGCTTCATCTAAAACTGTTGATGCGTTGATGAAATTAGAATTACCTAGTGGGGTAGAAGCTGAAATAAAAGTATAATATGAAAGGTTTAATAGGTAAAAATATAGGTATGACAAATATTTATATAAACAATGGTGAATACACTGCTTGTACTATTGTTAAGATAAATACTTGTTATGTAATTCAAATAAAAACTAAAAAAAAGGATGGATATGATTCTATTCAATTAGGTGTTGATGATAATAAAAGTAAAAAAATTAATAGATCTATTATTGGACATTTTAAAAAAT
Source organism: Blattabacterium cuenoti (assembly GCF_014251975.1). Taxonomy (GTDB): domain Bacteria; phylum Bacteroidota; class Bacteroidia; order Flavobacteriales; family Blattabacteriaceae; genus Blattabacterium; species Blattabacterium cuenoti_AM. Next base: position 331,309 of record NZ_CP059204.1, on the reverse strand, counting down.
ATGGTGTTAAACCTAAAAAAAAACTTATAGAATTTAAGTATAATGCTAAAAATAATTTTTTTAAAATAGGAAAATCAATAAATGTAAATTTTTTTAAAGTTGGTGAATTAGTACATGTAAAAGGTATATCTAAAGGTAAGGGATTTCAAGGTGTTGTAAAAAGACATAATTTTTCAGGAGTAGGAGAACGATCACATGGACAACATAACCGTTTAAGAGCACCAGGTTCTATTGGTGCTGGATCTAGTCCCTCTAGAGTATTTAAAGGTAAAAAAATGGCAGGTAGAATGGGAGGAAAAAATGTTACAATTAAAAACTTAAAAATATTATCTATTGATATAGAACAAAAATTATTAATTTTAAAAGGATCTGTCCCAGGAAATAAAAATTCATATTTAATAATTAATAAAAAAATATGGAATTAAGAATATTAAATGTTAATGGAATATTAACAAAAAAAATAATAAAATTTGATTATAATTTTTTTACTAAAAAATCTTGTAATCATTTATTACATTTAGAAATTAAAAGATATTTATTAGCTCAAAGACAAGGTACTCATAAAACTAAAGTACGTGGAGAAATAATTTGTAGTACTAAAAAATTACATAAACAAAAAGGTACTGGAAATGCTAGGAAGGGTAGTGCAAGTAGTCCCATATTTAAAGGAGGTGGTAGAGTATTCGGGCCAAAGCCCAGAAAATATCATATAAAAGTTAATAAATCTATAAAAAATAAAGTAAAAAAATTTTTAATTGAATATAAATTAATTAATAATAATATAATAATTGTTGAAGATTTAAAATTAAAAGTACCTAAAACAAAATCAGCTATTGAATTAGTTAAATCAATAAAATTAAATAATAAAAAATTATTATTAATTACAGGGAAAAATGATAATAATTTATATTTATCATTTAAAAATTTAAATACATATAAACTTCTTAATGTAGATGAGTTAAATTGTTTTCTGTTGTTAAATTATTCATATATTGTTTTATTTGAGAGTTCTATAAATAAAATAAGTAATTTAATAAAATTAGAAAAATTAAATATAAATAATTTAATAAAATAAAATTAAAGTTAAAGTAATAATGATTATAATTAGACCTTTTTTTACTAAAAAATCATTAGATATAGAAAAAAATAATTTTTATACTTTTCTTTTATCTAATAAATATAATAAACATCAAATTAAACAAGAAATTTATAATATTTTTGGAGTTGAAGTAAAATCAGTTAAAACTATAATTTATCCAAAAAAAAATAAGTATAAATCTTCTAAAAAAATTTTATCAATAAATAGAGGTAGAAGTAAACGAATAAAAAAAGCTATAATACAATTTAAAGATAATAAAAAAATTAATATTATAAAAAATAAACAAAATTTAATTGTAAATAACAATAATAATAAACAAAATTTAATTGTAAATAACAATAATAATAAACATTTTAATAAAAATGATAATAAACAAAATTTAAATGTCAATAATAAAAAAATTAAAACCTACAACACCGGGACAAAGGTTTAGAACTGTTAATATATTTAATGAGTTAACTAATAATAAATTTGAAAAAGTGTTAACAAAGGGAATATGTAAAACTGGAGGAAGAAATTCTTATGGAAAAAGAACAATAAGAAATTTTGGAGGAGGACATAAAAAAAAATATAGAATAATTGATTTTAAAAGAAATAAATTTAACGTTCCTGCTATTATTAAATCTATAGAATATGATCCTAATAGATCTTCTTTTATTTCTTTATTACATTATACAGATGGAGAAAAAAAATATATTATAACAATTAATGGATTTAAAATTGGACAGAGAATAATTTCCGGTTCAGATGTCCCTTTCAATATAGGAAATGCTACTTTTTTAAGTAAAATTCCATTGGGAACTAATATTTCTTGCATAGAAATAAATCCAGGTCAAGGTGCTAAAATTGCTAGGAGTGCTGGATCTTTTGCACAATTATTTGCAAAAGATTCTAAATATGCTACAATTAAATTTCCTTCTGGAGAAATAAGATTAATAATCACTAGTTGTATGGCTACAATAGGTATAGTTTCTAATATAGACCATCAATCAGAGACTTATGGAAAAGCAGGGAAAAAAAGACATATTGGTAAAAAACCTAGAACAAGAGGAGTAGCTATGAATCCAGTTGATCATCCTATGGGAGGTGGTGAAGGTAAGGCTTCTGGTGGTATACCTAGAAATAGAAAAGGATATCCATCTAAAGGTTTTAGAACAAGATCTAAAAATAAATATTCTAATAAATATATTATTAAAAGAAGAAAAAAATAACTTTATGCCAAGATCTTTAAAAAAAGGACCATATGTCTCTCATAAACTATATAAAAAAGTTTTAAAAAATATAAAATCTAATAAAAAAGTAATTATTAAAACTTGGTCAAGACCATCTACTATTTTACCAGATTTTGTAGGACAAACTTTTGCTGTACATAATGGTAAACAATTTATTAACGTATATATAACAGAAAATATGATTGGAAGAAAATTGGGTGAATTTTCACCTACTAGAATTTTTAGAAATCATTCTGGGTCTAAAAATAAAATAAAAGTTAAATAATTATGATAAATATTGATGATGAAAATAATGAAAAATATATTGCATCTGCATCTTTGAACAATATTAGATGTTCTACAAGAAAGATGAAGTTAATTGTAGATTTGATAAGAAATGAGGAAATAGAAAATGCTTTATCTATTTTATCAAATAATTCTAATATCAAAAAATCTTTGATTTTAAAAAAATTATTACTTTCTTTGTTATCAAATTGGAAAAAAAAATACAATAAAGTTAATTTAAATAATTATATACTTTTTATTAAATATATTTGGGTTAATCAAAAAAAAACTATAAAAAGAATTCGTGCAGTCCCTCAAGGTAGAGGTCATAGAATAAGAAAAAAATCAAGCAGTGTTGTTGTTTTTTTAGAAAGAAAAAAAAAAATTTATGGGACAAAAAACAAATCCTATAATTAATAGGTTAGGAATAATTACTGGATGGCTATCAAGTTGGTGTAATAATTATAAAGATAGAATAAAAGAGGATTTTAAAGTAAGAAGATATATTAATGCTAGATTACCTAAAGGAATAGTCTCTCGTATTTTTATAGAAAGAACTCTAAAGTTTATTACTATAACTATTAGAACATCTAGACCAGCTTTAGCAATAGGGAAGGGTGGAGATGAAGTAGAAACTATTAGAAAAGAATTAAAGAAAATTACTAAAAAAGAAATACAAATTAATATTTCTGAAGTAAAACGTTCAGAATTAGATGCAGCATTAGTTTCTAAAGGATTAGTTAGACAAATTGAAAATAGATCATCTTATAAAAAACTTATTAAAATATCTTTAATGTCTGCTATGAGAATGAATGCACAAGGAATAAAAATACAAATATCTGGTAGATTGAATGGATCAGAAATGGCAAGAAGAGAAACATATAAAGAAGGTAGAATATCTTTAGGTACTTTTCGTGCTGATGTTGATTATCATATGGAAGTAGCTAATACCGCTTATGGAAGTATAGGTGTTAAAGTATGGATTATGAAAGGAGAAATATATGGTAAAAAAAATTTATACCCTTTATTAGGAAAATCTACTTATAAAAGAAAAAGAAAAATTTCTTTTAAAAAAAGGCAAAATTAATATATTATGTTACAACCAAAAAGAACTAAGTATAAAAAAAAACAAAAAGGAAGAATTAAAGGATTTTCTAAAAAAGGTTTATTACTGTCTAGAGGTAAATATGGTATAAAAGCTTTACAAGCTTCATGGATATCTTCAAGACAAATAGAGTCAGCTAGAGTAGCTGCTACTAGGTATATGAAAAGAGAGGGTAGATTATGGATTAATATTTTTCCAGATAAACCAGCTACAAAAAAGCCACAAGAAGTTCGTATGGGGAAAGGTAAAGGCCCCGTAGAATTTTGGGTATCAGTTGTTAAACCTGGTAGAATTTTATTTGAAATTGATGGTGTAGATTTTAAAATAGCTAAAGAAGCGTTAAGATTAGCAGCTCAAAAATTACCTATAAAAATGAAATTTATTTTTTCTTAAAATTTATGAAAAAAGATAAATATTATAGTAATTCTTTAGATTCTTTAGATAAATTATATAATGAAATTGATATTAATAAAAAAATTTATAAAAAGATAAAATTTAATAATTATGTAAAGATGCAAAAGAATACTATGAAAATTAGAATTATTAGAAGAAATATTGCTAGATTAAAAACTATTTTAAATGATAAATTGATTTTAATTAAAAACAATAAATGAAATGAAATCTTTAAATAAACAAAATATTAGGAATAGGAAAAAAAAAATGGGTATTGTAATTAGCAATAAAATGAATAAAACTGTTATTGTTTATGAAACAAGAATTGTTAAACATAAATATTATGGAAAAAGAATTTTAAAAAAAAAAAAATATTTTGTTCATGATGAAAAAAATATTTCTAAAAAAGGTGATAAAGTAAACATTATGGAAACTAGACCTATTAGTAAAAATAAATGTTGGAGATTAATTGGTATAATTAATAAGTAATTTTTAATTTATGTTACAACAAGAATCTATTTGTAAAGTATCGGATAATACTGGTGCAAAAATTGCGCTAATTATACGTGTTTTGGGTGGTACAGGTAAAAGATATGCATTATTAGGAGATTCTGTGATAATTACCATAAAATCTGCCATTCCTGTATCCAGTATTAGTGATATTAAAAAGGGAAAAATTTATAAAGCAGTAATTATTAGAACTAAAAGTAAAATGAAAAGAAAAGATGGATCTTATATTAGTTTTGATGATAATGCATGTGTATTAATTAATCCTTCTGGAGAAATAATAGGTACAAGAGTATTTGGCCCAGTAGCTAGAGAACTTAGAGAAAAAAAATATATGAAAATTATTTCTTTAGCACAAGAAGTATTATGAATAAATTAAAAGTTAATGATAAAGTTATAGTTTTATCTGGAAATTACAAGGGGATTAAGGGTGTTATAAAAAAAATTATAAGAAAAAAAAATAAAGTAATAGTTAGTGGAATAAATGTTTGTATAAAACATATTAAACCGAATAAACAAAATACTAAAGGTAAAATTGTAGAAATAGAATCACCAATACATATTTCTAATTTAAAAAAAATATCAGAATCTTTATCTAAAAAAATAGAATATAAAATAGGATCTTTATCTAAAGATAAAATAGAAGATAAAATAGAATCTTTATCTAAAGATAAAAGAAAAGATAAAATAGGATCTTTATCTAAAGATAAAAGAAAAGATAAAATAGGATCTTTATCTAAAGATAAAATAGAAGATAAAATAGAATCTTTATCTAAAGATAAAATAGAAGATAAAATAGAATCTTTATCTAAAGATAAAAGAAAAGATAAAATATAATTAAATAATGATTTATTATCAACCAAAACTAGAAAAATTATATAATAACAAAATAGTACATGATTTATTGAAAAAATATAATTACACATCAATAATGCAAGTCCCTAGATTAAAAAAAATAGTAGTTCATCAAGGTGTTGGTATTGCTATTTCTGATAAAAAAATATTAGACTTTTCTATAAAGGAAATTAGCAATATAACTGGGCAAAAAGCAGTTTTTTGTTATTCCAAACATGATGTCTCTGGATTTAAATTAAGAAAGGGCATGCCAATAGGTGTAAAAGTAACTTTACGTAGGAAAATAATGTATGAATTTTTAGAAAGACTTATTTTTATTTCTATCCCAAGAATAAGAGATTTTAATGGTTTATCTGATAAAAGTTTTGACGGATATGGAAATTATAATTTAGGTATTGTTGAGCAAATAATTTATCCAGAAATAAATATTGATCAAATAAGAAAAAGTATTGGAATGAACGTTACATTTGTAACTTCTACTAAAAAAGATATAGTAGCTAAAAGTCTTTTATCTTTTTTAGGTATTCCTTTTATAAAAAAATAAAAATATGGCCAAAAAATCTGTAATAGCAAGACAACGAAAAAGAGAAAAAATAGTTATGAAATATGCTAAAAAAAGGGAGCTTTTAAAAAAAAATAAAAATTATGATTTATTGCAAAAACTTCCTAAAGATGCGTGTCCTGTGCGTTTAAAAAATAGATGCTCTATTACTGGTAGAGCTAGAGGGTATATGAGAAAATTTGGGGTATCAAGGATTGTTTTTAGAAATTTAGTATCTCAAGGATTGATCCCTGGAGTAAAAAAAGCTAGTTGGTGATGGATACAATTGCTGATTTTTTAACTATAATTAGAAATGCTGGATTATCAAATCATAATATTATAAAAGTTAAATATTCTAATATTAAACAAAAAATATCTGAAGTTTTATTAAAAAATGGATATATTTTAGACTATAAAATAGAAAAATCTAAAAATATTTTGAAAATAGCATTAAAATATTATAAAAAAAATATTCCAGTAATTCATAAAATTATAAGAATTAGTAAACCTGGATTAAGAAAATATTGTAAATATAAAGATATTCCTAAAGTATTAAATGGTTTAGGTATAGCAATTATATCTACCTCTAATGGTTTGATTACCGATAAACAGGCTAAGAAAAAAAAAATAGGTGGAGAGATTTTATGTTATATTTTTTAAAAATATAGTTTATGTCAAGAATTGGTAAAAAACCTATTTTTATTCCTAAAAATGTATATATAAAAATTATTAATGATGAAATTATAGTAAAAGGAACTTTAGGAATTTTAAATCAAAAATTTAAAAATATAAATTTAAAAATTACTGATGATCATTTATTTATAAGAAGAAAAGAAAATAGTAAAATTTCTAAATCTTTACATGGACTTTATAGAGTATTAATTAATAATATGATAATTGGAGTTAGTATAGGTTTTGAAAAAAAATTAGAATTAATTGGAATAGGATATAAAGCTGTTTTTATAGATAAATATATATTAAGTTTAAGTTTAGGGTTTTCTCATGATATATTTATTCAAGTACCAAAAGAAATTATAATAAAAATACAATCTACAAAAGGTAACAATACTATAATAATTTTATCTTCTTACAATAAACAACTATTAGGTATTTTTTCAGCTAAGATAAGATCATTCAGGAAACCCGAGCCTTATAAAGGTAAGGGAGTTAGATATTTTGGTGAAGAAGTTAGAAGAAAAACTGGTAAATCTGTTTAATAATATGAAACAATACAATAGAAAAATTTTTGGAAAGAAATAGGATCTTTATCTAAAGATAAAAGAAAAGATAAAATAGGATCTTTATCTAAAGATAAAAGAAAAGATAAAATAGGATCTTTATCTAAAGATAAAATAGAAGATAAAATAGAATCTTTATCTAAAGATAAAATAGAAGATAAAATAGAATCTTTATCTAAAGATAAAAGAAAAGATAAAATATAATTAAATAATGATTTATTATCAACCAAAACTAGAAAAATTATATAATAACAAAATAGTACATGATTTATTGAAAAAATATAATTACACATCAATAATGCAAGTCCCTAGATTAAAAAAAATAGTAGTTCATCAAGGTGTTGGTATTGCTATTTCTGATAAAAAAATATTAGACTTTTCTATAAAGGAAATTAGCAATATAACTGGGCAAAAAGCAGTTTTTTGTTATTCCAAACATGATGTCTCTGGATTTAAATTAAGAAAGGGCATGCCAATAGGTGTAAAAGTAACTTTACGTAGGAAAATAATGTATGAATTTTTAGAAAGACTTATTTTTATTTCTATCCCAAGAATAAGAGATTTTAATGGTTTATCTGATAAAAGTTTTGACGGATATGGAAATTATAATTTAGGTATTGTTGAGCAAATAATTTATCCAGAAATAAATATTGATCAAATAAGAAAAAGTATTGGAATGAACGTTACATTTGTAACTTCTACTAAAAAAGATATAGTAGCTAAAAGTCTTTTATCTTTTTTAGGTATTCCTTTTATAAAAAAATAAAAATATGGCCAAAAAATCTGTAATAGCAAGACAACGAAAAAGAGAAAAAATAGTTATGAAATATGCTAAAAAAAGGGAGCTTTTAAAAAAAAATAAAAATTATGATTTATTGCAAAAACTTCCTAAAGATGCGTGTCCTGTGCGTTTAAAAAATAGATGCTCTATTACTGGTAGAGCTAGAGGGTATATGAGAAAATTTGGGGTATCAAGGATTGTTTTTAGAAATTTAGTATCTCAAGGATTGATCCCTGGAGTAAAAAAAGCTAGTTGGTGATGGATACAATTGCTGATTTTTTAACTATAATTAGAAATGCTGGATTATCAAATCATAATATTATAAAAGTTAAATATTCTAATATTAAACAAAAAATATCTGAAGTTTTATTAAAAAATGGATATATTTTAGACTATAAAATAGAAAAATCTAAAAATATTTTGAAAATAGCATTAAAATATTATAAAAAAAATATTCCAGTAATTCATAAAATTATAAGAATTAGTAAACCTGGATTAAGAAAATATTGTAAATATAAAGATATTCCTAAAGTATTAAATGGTTTAGGTATAGCAATTATATCTACCTCTAATGGTTTGATTACCGATAAACAGGCTAAGAAAAAAAAAATAGGTGGAGAGATTTTATGTTATATTTTTTAAAAATATAGTTTATGTCAAGAATTGGTAAAAAACCTATTTTTATTCCTAAAAATGTATATATAAAAATTATTAATGATGAAATTATAGTAAAAGGAACTTTAGGAATTTTAAATCAAAAATTTAAAAATATAAATTTAAAAATTACTGATGATCATTTATTTATAAGAAGAAAAGAAAATAGTAAAATTTCTAAATCTTTACATGGACTTTATAGAGTATTAATTAATAATATGATAATTGGAGTTAGTATAGGTTTTGAAAAAAAATTAGAATTAATTGGAATAGGATATAAAGCTGTTTTTATAGATAAATATATATTAAGTTTAAGTTTAGGGTTTTCTCATGATATATTTATTCAAGTACCAAAAGAAATTATAATAAAAATACAATCTACAAAAGGTAACAATACTATAATAATTTTATCTTCTTACAATAAACAACTATTAGGTATTTTTTCAGCTAAGATAAGATCATTCAGGAAACCCGAGCCTTATAAAGGTAAGGGAGTTAGATATTTTGGTGAAGAAGTTAGAAGAAAAACTGGTAAATCTGTTTAATAATATGAAACAATACAATAGAAAAATTTTTGGAAAGTCAAGTCGTCCTAGAGTATCTATTTTTAAAAGTAATAAAGAAATATATGCTCAAATAATAGATGATACATTAAATAAAACATTAGTATCTTCTTCATCAGTTAGTGATAAAATTATTTTAGAATTAAAAAATAAAAAAAAAAAGAAAATGGAATTATCTTATGAAGTTGGAAAATTATTAGGTATTAAAGCTAAAAAAATAAATATAAAAAAATTAGTTTTTGATAAAAAAAATTATTTATATCATGGAAGAATAAAATTTTTAATTGAAGGAATAAGAAAATCTGGTATAAAATTATAGAAATATAAATATGAAAGAACGAAACATAAAATATTCAGAATTAGAGTTAAAAGAAAAATTAATAGGAGTAAATAGGGTATGTAAAGTTACAAAGGGTAGAAGATATTTTAGTTTTAGTGCTATTGTAATAAAAGGTAATAGTAGTGGATATGTTGGATATGGATTTGGTAAATCTAAAGAAGCAGCTGAAGCTATAAAAAAAGCAGGAGATATAGCTAGAAGAAATTTATACAAAGTATGTGTATATAATGGTACTATACCTCATAAACAAGAAGCTAAATATAGAGGGGCTAGAGTATTAATAAAACCTGCATCTGATGGCACTGGTATTATAGCAGGTGGTGCTTTAAAAGCTGTTTTAGAGGTTTCAGGATTAAGAAATGTGCTATCTAAATCAAAAGGATCATCTAATCATCATAATGTTATTAAAGCGACTATAAAAGCACTTAGTAAAATAAGGGATGCAAATATTATTTCAAAACAAAGAGGAATTTCTATTAGACAAGTATATAATGGATAATAATAAAAGTAATAAATCAAAAATATCTTATTTTTTTAAAAAAAATTTAATACCTTTAAAATCATACAATAAAAAAAACAAAATTCGTTTGGGAAGAGGGCAAGGATCAGGAAAAGGTGGTACCTGTGGTAGAGGACATAAAGGTGCTAAATCTAGATCTGGATATTCTAAAAAAATAGGATTTGAAGGAGGGCAAATGCCTCTACATAGAAGAATACCTAAATTTGGTTTCAATAGAATATCAAAAATAAAAAAAATATTTATTAATTTAGATACTATTCAAAATTATATAGACAAAAAAAGAATTGACGGGAAAAAAATTATTAACAAAAAAAATTTATTTAGGAAAAATTTTAAAAAAAATATTTTACTAAAAATTTTAGGTAGAGGTAAATTAAAAACGCCTATAACTATATATGCAAATAAATTTAGTAAAAGCGCATTGAAGCATATAAAAAAAATTGGTGGGAAATTTTTTTTAGAATAATTTTATTATGATTTTTCTTTTAAAGAAGATTCATAATATATGGAATATTAAAGATTTAAGAAAAAAAATATTTACAACTTTATGGTTATTGTTAATTTATAGGTTTGGTGCATATATACCAATACCAGGTATTAATCCATCAGGTATTAAAAATTTTATAGATAATCTTAATATTGGTTCTAAAGGTTTAGTTCAAATTTTGTCTTCTTTTACTGGGGGTGCATTTAATAGAGCATCTATATTTGCATTAGGAATAATGCCATATATTTCTTCTTCTATTATTGTTCAATTAATGTGTATAATAATTCCTAGTTTAAATAAACTTCAAAAAGAGGGAGAAACAGGGAAAAAACAAATACATTATATAACTAGATTATTAACTATTTGTATTTGCTTAATACAAGCACCTATATATCTTATTTCTTTAACTGGTAAGTTTATGCCATTTTATTCTTCTAATTTATACAAATCAATATACTTACTTGATATAAATACGTTTAATGGTAAATTATTTTTTTGTATTTTAGGTGTATTTGTATTAACATCTGGAACTTTATTTATTATGTGGTTAGGAGATAAAATTACTGATAATGGAATTGGTAATGGTGTATCAATAATTATTATGTCTGGTATAATAGCACGTTTTCCAGATGCTATTACAAAAGAAATAATTGATAAAATTTATATTGGTAATAAAGGTATAATAATTTTATTTTTTGAATTTATTTTATGGTTATTAGTAATTTTTTTTTCTATAATGATAGTACAATCTGTTAGAAAAATACCGTTACAATATGTTTCTAATTATAAAAACTTAAAACTTACAACTAGTATAATTTATAAAAAAAATCATAATTATATACCACTTAAAATGATATCAGCTGGAGTAATGCCTTTAATTTTTTCTCAAGCTATTATGTTATTCCCATTAACTTTTTATAATTATATAAATAATGATAAAATAAAGAATTTTTTTTATATTTTTCATGATATTTACGGTTTATATTATAATATAACTATATTTTTATTAGTTATAATTTTAACTTTTTTTTATACTAAAATTACTATCCCAGTGAATAATATATCAGATGATTTAAAAAGAAATGGAGGTTATATTCCAAAAATAAAACCTGGGATAGATACTGCAAAATATATAAATAAAATTTTATTTTATATTACAATTCCTGGATCTATTTTACTTGGTATTATAGCCATATTACCATCAATTATTTTTAGATTAGGTGTAACTCGTAATTTTTCTTTATTTTATGGTGGAACATCTTTATTAATTGTAGTTGGAGTTATTTTAGATATAATTCAACAAGTTGATATTCATTTATTGAATAATTATTACGATGTATTAATGATGACGACAAAGAATAGATAAAAAAAATTTCGTATATTATTATTATATGTGTTATGTAGTGTATGTGATTTAAAGTGAATAGAAATAAAAAAAGATATGACAAAACAAAAACATATTGAAATTGATGGTATAATTATAGATTCATCACCAAATGCAATGTTTCGTGTAAAATTAGAAAATGGTTGTATTGTAAAGGCACATATATCTGGTAAAATGAGAATGCATTATATAAAAATTTTACCAGGAGATAAAGTTAGATTAGAAATGTCTTCTTATGATTTAGAAAGAGGACGAATTACTTATAGATATTAAATAATTATTTTATTATGAAAGTAAAAGCATCACTAAAAAAAAGAACTGAAAATTGTATTATTGTAAATAGGAAAGGTCGTCTTAGAATTATTAATAAAAAAAATCCTAAATTTAAACAAAAACAAGGATAAAATATATGTCTGTAAGAATTTCTGGGATAGATATACCACTTAATAAAAGAGGAATTATTGGTCTTACATACCTATTTGGAATTGGTAAAAGTACTTCTAAAAAAATTTTAAGATCTATAAATATAGATGAAAATAAAAAAGTAAAGTACTGGTCGGATGAAGACATTAGTAAAATAAGACAACACATATTAAAATATATTAAAATTGAAGGAGAATTAAGATCTGATGTTCAATTAAATATTAAGAGATTAATAGATATAGGATGTTATGTTGGTATTAGACATAGAAAACGCCTACCTTTAAGAGGACAAAAAACAAAAAATAATTGTAGAACTAGAAAGGGTAAGAAAAAAACTGTAGCAAATAAAAAGAAAAGTACAAAATAATTAAATAATGGAAAGATCTACATTTGTAAAAAAAAGAAAATCAGTTGTTGTTGATCCTATAGGTATAGCACATATTCAATCTAGTTTTAATAATATAATTATAACTTTAACAAATAAAAAAGGTGAAGTTATAACATGGGCATCTGCTGGTAAAATGAATTTTAAGGGATCTAAAAAAAACACACCGTATGCTGCACAAATAACAGCAGAAAATGTAGCAAAAGAAGGTATTGAAGCAGGTATTAGAAGAGTAGTAGTAAAAGTTAAAGGACCTGGTGCTGGAAGAGATGCAGCAATAAGAGCGTTAAGTAATTCTGGGATAGTAGTAACTTTAATTAAAGATATCACACCATTACCTCATAACGGGTGTAGACCTCCAAAAAGAAGAAGGATATAATATGTCAGCAAAATATATAGGGCCTAAAACAAAAATTTCTAGAAGGTTTAGAGAATGTATTTTTAAAGAAGATAAATATTTTGAAAGAAAAAAATATTATTATAACCATAGATATGTAAATTATCGTCGTAGATCAAAAAAATCAGAATATTTAGTACAGTTAGTAGAAAAACAAAAGGCTAGATATATATATGGTATTTTAGAAAAACAGTTTAAAAAAATGTTTTTTGAGTCTTCTAAAAAAAAAGGTATTACTGGGGAATTATTACTACAACTATGTGAGTCTCGTTTAGACAATGTAGTTTTTAGATTAAAGTTTTCTTTAACTAGAGCTTCTGCTAGACAGATTGTAAATCACAGACATATTATTGTTAACAATAATATTGTTAATATACCATCTTTTAGATTACACCCAGGTGATGTAGTAAAAGTAAAAGAAAATTCTAAAAAACACCCAGTTATATTAAATTCTTTATATAAAAGAAAAGATAATGTTTCTATGGAATGGTTAAAGTTAGATGAAACTTCTATGTCTGGGTTTTTTTTACATATTCCTAAAAGACAACAAATTCCTGAAAAAATTAATGAGCAATTAATTGTTGAGTTATATTCAAAATAAAATATAGAAATGACTTTATTAGATTTTGTTAAACCTGATAAAATTATAATTTCTGAAATTTCAGATAATAAAGGAATTTTTTGTTTAAAACCTTTAGAACCTGGATATGGTATAACATTAGGTAATTCATTAAGAAGAGTTTTATTAGGATCATTAAAAGGATACGCTGTAACATCAATACAGATTAAAGATGTTAAATATGAATTTTCTACTGTAAAAGGTATAGTAGAAGATGTGACTGAAATAATTTTAAATTTTAAAAAAGTTCGTTTTAAAAAAATTTTGCCAGGAGTTAATCAAGAAATAGTTAATGCTAATGTGATTAAAGGTACTATAGTAACAGGTGAAATTATTAATAAATTTATTTCTGGATTTAAAATTTTAAATAAAGATTTAGTTATTTGTAATAAGGTAGATAACGTCCCATTTGATATAAAATTTTCTATTGAAGAAGGTAGAGGTTATGTCCCAGCAGAAAAAAACAAAAAAGATGATTACAATTTAGTTGGTATAATCCCAATAGATTCTATTTTTACTCCTATTAAGAATGTTAGGTTTTATGTAGAAAATTGTCGTATTGGTAAACGTACTGATTTTGAAAGTTTATCATTAGAAATAAAAACAGATGGATCTATAACTCCAAAATCAGCTTTAATAGAAGCTTCTAAAGTATTAGTTCAATATTTTTCAATCTTTTCTAAAGATAAAATTGGTAAAGCAAAAAAAGAAAAACTAGAAAGTAGTAAAAAATATAATGAAGAATATTTGAAAATGAAAAATCTATTTAGATCAAAATTAAATGAAATGGATTTATCAGTACGTACAAAAAATTGTTTAAAATATGCTTCTATTAAAACAATATTTGACTTAGTTAGCTACAAAAAAAGTACTATATTAAAAATAAGGAATTTTGGTAAAAAATCTTTAGAAGAATTAGAAAAAAAAATGAAAGAAAAAGGTTTATATTTTGGTATGAAAATATCAGAATATAAAATAAATGTAGAAAAATAAATTATGAATAATAAAAAAAAATCTTTAAATAGAAAAAAGGGTCATAGAGCGTCTATGCTATCTAATATGGCAACATCTTTGATTAAAGAAAAAAGAATATTTACCACTTTGTCTAAGGCTAAAGTATTGAGAAAATATATTGAACCAATCATAACAAAATCTAAAATAGATACATTTAATTCTAGAAGGAATGTTTTTTCTTATCTTAGAAATAAAACAGCAGTATCAGAGTTATTTAAAGATAAGTTTGAAAATATTAGAAAACGTACTGGAGGATATATTAGGATATTAAAAGTTGGATTTCGTTACGGTGATCAAGCACCTTTAGCTTTTGTAGAATTAGTTGATTTTAATAATAAAAAATTCTATAAAAATAATATAAAACATACAAGACGTAGTAAAAAAAAAAAAATTAGTATAAATGAGTAAAATTAAAAATATTTTAGCTAGACAAATATTAGATTCTAGAGGTAATCCAACTTTAGAAGTTGATGTAATTACTTATAACAATATTGTTGGTAGAGCGTCTGTACCTTCAGGGAAATCTAAGGGAGATAATGAATCTTATGAAATTAGAGATAATAAAGATGATTTTTTTTCCGGGAAAAGTGTTTTAAAAGCTATATCAAATATTAAAGATATTATTTCTCCAGAATTAATTGATAAATCTGTACTAGATCAAGTTTATATTGATAAATTAATGATAGATTTAGATGGCACTAAAAATAAAAAAAGATTAGGTGCTAATTCTATTTTATCTGTTTCAATAGCTGTATCTAAAGCAGCTTCTAAAGTATTATGTATTCCTTTATATAAATATATTGGAGGTATATATACTAATTTTTTACCTGTACCTTTAATAAACATTATAAATGGTGGTAAACATTCAAATTCTTCTATAGTATTTCAAGAATTCATGATAGTACCTATGAAAGCAAATACTTTTATGGACGCTATGAATATGGTACATAAAGTATTTTATTCATTAAAAAAAATTTTAAGTGATAAAGGTATATCAACTAATGTAGGCGATGAAGGTGGATTTTATCCAGATAATATAGGTGGGATAGAAGAAATATTAGATATTATTTTAGAATCTATACACTTATCTAATTATGAACCTTATTCTGATATAGGAATAGCTATAGATTGTGCTTCATCAGAATTTTATGAAGATGGGATATATAATTATTCTAAATTTAAAAAAGATATATCTAAACAAAATAGTATTACAAAATCAAGAGAAGAACAAGTTGAATATTTATCATCTCTAATAAATAAATATCCAATTGTTTCTATTGAAGATGGTATGGATCAAAATGATTGGGATGGTTGGAAATTATTAACCAGTACAATAGGGAATAAAATTCAATTAGTAGGTGATGATATTTTTGTCACACAAGTTCGTAAATTAAAAAATGGAATTGACAAAAAAATAGCTAATTCTATATTAATAAAAATAAATCAAGTAGGAACATTAACAGAAACTGTAGAAACTATTGATATGGCACATAAAAATGGATATAAAAATATTATTTCACATCGTTCTGGAGAGACTGAAGATCCGTTTATTTCTAATTTATCAGTAGCATATAATATTGAACAAATTAAAGCAGGTTCTATATGTCGTTCAGAACGAACTATAAAATATAATGAATTATTAAGAATAGAAGAAAAACTGGGGAAGAATGCTATTTATTTGAATTGGACCTTTTAAATTAAAAAAATAATAAATGTATCAATCTTCAATGATTGTTATTATAATAATATTTATTGTTGGATATTTATTAATTGCATTTGGAAATATTATTTCTTTAAATAAAGTTATACCATCTATTTTAATATCTTCTATATGTTGGTCATTAATTATATTTTTTAGATTACCAGTTTATGAATTTAATAAAAATATTTTAGTAGAAAAAGATTATAAAAATTTATTATTATTACATTTAGGTAAGACTTCTGAAATAGTATTTTTTATAATTGGGACTATGTGTCTTATTTCTATACTTGAAAAGTTTAATTCATTTGAAATTTTAAAAAAATTTTTTTATACAAATACTAAACAAATATTTTTATGGAAATTAAGCATAATATCTTTTTTATTATCTGCTATAATAGATAATTTAACTACAACTATAGTTTTAATATCCTTATTAAGAAAATTAATAAGAGGAAATAAAGAACGTTTATATTTTTTAGGTATTGTAATTATATCTTCTAATGCTGGTGGAGTATGGTCTCCAATAGGTGATATTACTACTACTATGTTATGGATATCTAAAAAGGTAAATTCTTTTCATCTTTTAAAAAAATTGTTTATACCTTCTGTATTATGTATGTTTACTTCTACGTATTTTGCTTCTTTAATGCCTATTTTTAATGGAAAATTAAATATAAATAAAGATTATAGTTTATACAAAAAAAATTATTTTGAAGAGTTTTTAATGTTACAAATAGGTTTAATACTTATGTTAATGGTACCTATTTTTAAAACTATAGTTGGGATACCCCCTTATATGGGCATTATGTTTTCTCTTGGTATATTATTATGTATAGTAACAATAAAATATAAAAATGATACAATATTGTTTATAGATGAAACAATAAAAAGTATAGATGTTTCTAGTGTATTATTTTTTTTTGGTATTTTACTTTCTGTAGCATCTATAGAATCAATAGGTGTATTATATTATTTTTCATTTTGGATGAAAAAAATTTTAACTAGATGGGAAATAATATCTTTTTTATTTGGATTCATTTCTTCTATAATTGATAATGTTCCATTAGTAGCTGCCACTATATCTATGTTTTCTTATTCTTTGAATCATAATTTTTGGCATTTTATAGCATATTCATCAGGTGTTGGCGGTAGTTTACTATTAATTGGTTCTGCATCTGGAATAACTGCTATGGGTATGGAAAAAATGGATTTTTTATGGTATTTGAAAAAAATTAGTTGGTTATCATTAATAGGATACATTACTGGATTTATTTATTTAATATTGGTAAATTAATTTTTTGTTAATACAATAATTTTATAATGAATCTTTTAATTGATTGGGTACAAATTAAAAAATATAAAGATATTTTATTTTTATATTATAATGGAATTTCTAAAATAGTAATAAATAGACCATGGTGTTATAATGCGTTTCGTGTAAAAACAGTAGAAGAAATGATAGATGCTATAGAAATATGTAAATGTCGTAATGATATTGATGTAGTAATAATAACAGGATATGGAGATAAATCATTTTGTTCAGGTGGAGATCAGACTACAAGAGGAAAAGGTGGTTATATTGGAGATGATGGAAATCCTAAATTAAATATTTTAGAATTTTATAAAAAAATAAGAGAATTACCTAAACCAGTTATTGCAATGGTTAATGGTTACGCTATAGGTGGAGGTAACGTACTACATGTAGTTTGTGATTTGACTATAGCATCAAGTAATGCTATTTTTAGCCAAGTTGGACCAAAAGTAGGATCTTTTGATGGTGGATTTGGTAGCTCTTATTTAGCTCGTAATATTGGACAAAAAAAAACAAGAGAAATGTGGTTTTTATGTAAAAAATATTCATCTAAAGAAGCATTAGATATGGGATTGATTAATAAAATAGTAAAAAAAAATGATTTAGAAAAAATTACTATAGAATGGTGTAAAGTTATACAAAAAAGAAGTCCTATGTCTATTAGAATGATAAAACGTTGTTTAAATGCAGAATTAGATGGGCAACATGGATTAATGCAATTAGCTGGTGATGCTACTCATATGTTTTATTTAATGGAAGAATCTAAAGAAGGAAAAAATGCTTTTTTAGAAAAAAGACCGCCAAATTTCAAAAAATTTAAAAAGTTTATATGATAAAAAAATTAAAAAAATGGATAATAGCTACTAGATATCATACTTTACTTTTATCTTTTTCTGGAGTTACTTCAAGTTTTATTTTATCTATATCAAAATTTAAAAAAATAAATATAGATAAAATAAATATTTATATTTTATGTGTTGTTACATCGGTACTATTACAGATTTTATCTAATTTTTCTAACGATTATGGGCATACTGTAAAAGATAAGTTTAATAAAAGAATTGGATCAATTAGATTGGTTAAAAAAAGTATAATATCAAAAAAAGAAATGAAAATAATGATTTATATAATTTCTGTTTTGTCCTTTTTTTTCGGATATTATTTAATATATAAATCATTTAATTTTTTTTTTATAAAAAGAAATAATATATTTTATATATATTTATTTGGTTTATTTTTATCTATATATTGTTCTATAACCTACTCTATAGGTGGGCCTTTGTCATATGGGGACAAAGCACTTGGAGATTTATTTGTATTAATTTTTTTTGGTATAATTTCTATATCAGGAAGTTATTTTTTATATACTTTTCAAGTTCCATCAACTGATATATTTTTATTTTCTTTATCTATAGGATTATTAAATGTTGCAGTATTAAATTTAAATAATATAAGAGATATAGAAAGTGATTGTAAATGTAATAAAATAACAATAGCAAATTTTATTGGTGAGAAAAATGCTAAAGTATATCATGCATTAATAATATTATTTTCTATATTTTTTAGTGGTATTTTTATATTAATTAGAGATAATAATAACAATATATTTCAATGGATTTTATTTTTAGTAATTTCTGTATATTTAATATTTCACATTAGAACAATTTTAACTTTAAAAAAAAAAAAATTATATACAAAAGAATTAATAAAATTAATTTATATAATTTTTATATATTCAATTAGTTTAAGTTTTAGTTATTATTTATTATAAAAATATTATTATGAAAATTACTTTTCTTTCTCATAGTACATTATTATTAGAATTACATAATAAAAAATTATTAATAGATCCCTTTTTATCTGATAACCCATTATTTGATAAAAATATATTAAAAACATACTTGAATAAAATAAATATTGATTATATACTAATTACTCATGCACATTATGATCATGTTTGTGATGTAGAATTATTTTATAGATATAACAAGAATTCTTTAATAATATCAAATTATGAAATATCTAATTTTTTTTATAGTAAAAAAATAAAAACATATGGTATGAATTTTGGATCTTTTGTTAATTTTCCATTTGGAAAATTAAAATATGTATGGGCATCTCATTCTAGTTCATTTAAAAATGGTATTTTTGGTGGTAATCCTGGTGGATTTTTATTACATTCTGATGAAGGTAATATATATATATCTGGAGATACTTCTTTGACAAAAGAAATGTGTACAATCCCGAATTTTGGTAAATTAAATATATCCATACTTCCAATAGGTGGTAGATTTACTATGGATGTTAAAGATGCTTTAATAGCTACAGAATATTTGAAATGTAATAAGGTTATAGGAGTGCATTATAATACTTTTGATAGTATTTTAATTAATAAAGAAAAATCAAAAAATATATTTTATAAACATTATAAAAATCTTATTTTAATGAATTCAAATACTTCAATCAATATATAATAATTATTACTTCTAATAATAGAATAATTGTATTAAAAAAAACAATTTTTTTTAAAAAAAAATTAAGAAATTATAATAATACATTTTTTAAAAATACAATATGGATTTTTATTATTTATAGAAATAATAAAATAGGTATAGGAGAATGTAATTCAATATTAAAATCAAATGATTTAAAAAGAATAATAATTGATGTATCAAATATTTTGAAATTTAAATTAATAAATATTAAAAATTTATCATTTAATAATGAATATCGCATACATACATCTATTTTATTCGGGATAAATCAAGCATTTTTATACTTTAAAAATGTATATAAATTTCCAATTTTATATAAATCTAATTTTACTGATGGTATTGAAGGATTGCCATTAAGTTGTTTAATATGGTTAAATTTTTGGTACAATGATGTAAATACAATAATAAATAAAATAAAAAATAAAATATCTAATGGATTTATTTTCTTTAAAATAAAAACTAATAAATATTTAATTAAATATCAAATATTTATAATAAAAAAAATTATAAATATTTATCCATTTATAAAAATTAGAATAGATTTTAATGGATGCTGTAAAAATAAAAAAGAAGTTTATTGGTTTTTAAATAAGTTATTTTATATAAAAAAAATTATTAATTATATAGAACAACCAATTATTGCAGGTAATTGGAGTATAATTAGTGAAATATGTAAGAATTCATGTATACCAGTTGCATTAGATGAAGAATTACATAGTATAAATAATATAAAAGAAAAAATAAAATTATTAAATTTTATTAAACCACAATTTATAATTATTAAACCTAGTATTTATAAAAGTTTTATTGAATCTGAAGAATTAATTATAGAAGCAGAAAAAAGAAACATAAAATGGTGCATTAGTTCAGCTTTAGATAGTAATATTGGAATGAATGCTATTTCTCAATGGACTTTTTTAATGAATAAAAGATATTCAAGGAATATGCATCATGGACTAGATACTATTAATATATATGAAAATAATTTATATTCTTTTTTATATATAAAGAATGGATATATATGGTATAAAAATATTAATAACGAAAAAATAAATACTTTTATTAATACTTTGATAAAAAAATAAAGTTTATAATGTGGATAGATTTTTCACAAAAAAGAAATAATATTCTAAAATACATGAATTTAGAAAAAGATATTAATTCTTTTTTAAATAATTGGTATGATAATAGTAATATAATTAAAATAAAAACTTCTGGATCAACTGGAAAATCAAAAAATATTATTTTATATAAAAAACATATGTACCAAAGAGCTGTAAAAACAGTTAAATATCTAAAATTAGATAAAAAAAAAGTAGTAAAAGGTTTATTATGTTTATCTCCAAATGTAATAGCATCTAAAATGTTACTTATAAGAGCAATAATTTTTAAATGGAAAATTTTTTGTATTGAACCTACATCTAATCCGTTAGAAAAAATACCAAAATTTTGTTTTGATATTGCTTCAATGGTACCTATACAAGTTTTTTATTCAATAAAAAATATAAAAAATATTAAAATTGTTTTAATTGGCGGTGGGAATATATCTAAATATATAAAAAGAAAATTATTATTTATTAATAGTACAGATTTTTATGATACATTTGGTATGACTGAAACTTGTGGTAACATTGCTATAAAAAAAATAAATAATTATGATAAATATTATAAATCATTTAATGATGTTAAAATTGATGTAGATAATAGAAATTGTTTAAACATTAAATTTTCTAATTTTTTTATTCAAACTAATGATATTGTAAATATAAAAAATAAAAATACATTTGAATGGATAGGTAGATATGACACTATTATTAATAGTGGTGGAATAAAAATTATTCCTGAATTAGTAGAAAAATATTTTAGTTCTATAATAGATAGAAGATATTTTATATATAAAATTCCTAACAAAATTCTGGGAGAACAAATTATATTAATTGTTGAAGGGGACCCATATACATTGAAAATATCAAGTTTAAAAAGTTCAAAATACTTTAAACCTAAAAAAATTTTTTTTGTTAAAAAATTTAAAGAAAAATTAATAGGAAAAATAGATAAAGAAAAAACTGTAAAAAAATTACTTAAAAATTGTTTTATTAAAAACAATTTTTAATCTTTTAAGAAAAGTATTAGTATCTAAATAATTATTTATATCGTGTGAAGGGTTAATTTTTTTAATTAAAAAAAATAAATCTTTAGTTAGATTCCCAGATTCTATAAATTTTATACATATTTTTTCCATTTTATATGAAAAATTTTTTAAATTTTTATTATTATCTAATAATGCTCTATGTCTCAACCCTCTACTCCAAGAAAATATTAAAGCTATTGGATTTGTAGAAGTTGGAAGTCCTTTTTTATATAATTTATAATGTCTAGTAATAGTACCATGTGCAGCTTCAGATTCTAAAGTTTTACCATCAGGAGAAATTAAAACAGATGTCATTAATCCTAATGAACCAAATCCTTGTGCTATACAATCTGATTGTATATCTCCATCATAATTTTTACAAGCCCATATAAATTTACCATCTGATTTAATAGCTGTTGCTATCATATCGTCTATTAAACGATGTTCATAGTATATTCCTAATTTTTTAAATTTTTCTATAAACTCAGTAAAAAATACATGTTTAAAAATATCTTTATACCTACCATCATATGACTTTAAAATTGTATTTTTTGTTGATAGAAAAAGATTCCATTTTTTGTAAATAGAATAATTAAAACAAGAACGTGCAAAACTAAATATAGATTTATCTGTATTATACATCCCCATAGCAATACCTGGACCTTTAAATTTATGTATAGTAAATTTTTTATTTTCTTTATTATTATCTTTTGGTGTAAAAGATATAGATAATTCACCTTCTCCATCAACCAAAAAATCTATAGCATCATATTGATCAGCGTGTGCATGCCTAGCAATACATATAGATTCTTTCCAATTTTTAATAAAACGAGGAATATTTTTTATAATTATAGGTTCTCTAAATATAGTTCCATCAATAATATTTCTAATAACTCCATTAGGAGATGGCCACATTTTTTTTAAATTAAATTCTTTAACTCTTTTTTTATCAGGTGTAATAGTAGCACATTTTATACCTACATTAATTTTTTTTAAACAATTAGCAGCATCTATAGTAATTTTATTATTCGTTTTATCTCTACTTTTTATTCCTAAATCAAAATAAATTATTTTTATATCTAAATAAGGTAATATGAAATGTTCTTTAATATATTTCCATATAACTCTTGCCATTTCATCACCATCCATTTCAACAATTGGATTTTTAACTTTTATTTTTTTCATTTTAAAAAATTATATGTATATAAAATGCAATTTTTTACAAATTATAAAAAAAATAAATCAATGGTTGATTTAGATTTTCTAAAAACTATATTCGAATATAATAAAAAAATAAAAAATTTTTCTATTAAAGAAAGATCAGAGTTTTTTGTAAAAAAATTATTTAATATATTATTTATACCTAATTATAAAAATAGAAAATCTTTTATTAATTATTATAAAAAACTTCGTATAATTTTGTATAAAATTTTAATTGAATTAAATTTTTCACAAAAAAACTCAAATATCATATCTAAAAATTTTTTTAAAAAAATACCAAATATTTATAATTTACTAATAATAGATGCTAAGTCTATATTAGAATCTGATCCAGCAGCTAATTCAATTGATGAAATTTTTTTAACATATCCTGGTTTTTTTTCTATAGCATTATATAGAATAGCTAATCAATTATGGGACCAAGGAGTATCAATAATTCCTAGAATTATTACAGAGTATGCTCATAGTAAAACCGGAATAGATATACATTTTTCTGCTATAATAGGTAGCGCTTTTGCAATTGATCATGGTACTGGGATAGTTATTGGTTCAAGTACTAAAATTGGCAACCAAGTAAGAATATACCAAGGAGTAACATTAGGTGCTATTAATGTTGATAAAAAATTTTATAATAAAAAAAGACATCCTACTATAGAAGATAGAGTAATTATTTATTCTGGTGCTACAATACTTGGTGGTAAAACAGTAATAGGACATGATAGTGTACTTGGTGGAAATGTTTGGATTACTAAAAGTATACCACCATTTTCTATTGTGTATCAAAAAAGTGAAATAAAAATGAGGAATAAAAATAATATTAATAATCCTATTAATTTTATGATATAAAAAAGTAATAAATTTAATTTATGAAAGTTAATAACATTTTGAATACTATTGGTAATACTCCACATGTGCGTCTAAAAATATTATTTCCTAATCATAATGTTTGGATGAAGTTAGAAAGAAACAATCCTGGAGGTAGTATTAAAGATAGAATTGCATTATCTATGATAGAAGATGCAGAAAAAAAAAAAATTATTAAAAAAGGAGATATTATTATTGAACCAACATCTGGTAATACTGGTATAGGTTTATCTATAATATCTTCCGTAAAAGGGTATAGGTTAATTTTAGTAATGCCAGAATCAATGAGTATAGAAAGAAGAAAATTATTTTCAATATTTGGAGCAAAATTTGTATTAACTCCTAAAAAATATGGTATGAAAGGAGCAATAAATAAAGCAGAAGAATTAGTAAATATAATACCTAACTCTTGGATGCCTAGACAATTTAATAATCCTTCTAATATTAATGCTCATAAGTACAAAACTGCAAAAGAAATAATTGATGATTTCCCTAATGGAATTGACTATTTTATAACAGGAGTAGGAACAGGTGGACATATAACCGGTATAGGAGAAATTTTAAGAGATAAATTTCCAAAAGTAAAAATTTTTTCTGTAGAACCTAAAGAATCTCCTGTAATTTTTGGTGGGGAACCTAAACCACATTTTTTACAAGGTTTAGGTGCAGGTTTTATACCTCCAATTTTAAATGTAAATTTATTAAATGGAACTTTTTTAGTATCAAAAGAAGAAGCTTTTAATTTTGTTAAAAAAATTGCAAAAAAAGAAGGTATATTAGTAGGTATATCTACAGGCGCATCTTTATCTGCGATAAATAAAAATTTATCACAATTCTGTAAAAATTCCAATATTTTAACTATAAATTATGATACTGGAGAAAGATATTTATCAGTTAACGATTTATTTAATTAATATTATTAAAATTTATGTTATTAGAAAAATCACAAAAAATATTTATTGATTTAATTGAAAAATCTTCTATAGAAGAAATAATATGGATGTATGGATACATATATGGTATGTTATATAATTCAAATAAATTAATTTATAAAAAAAATAAAAACTATAAAGATTTACCTATTACAATAGTATATGGAACGGTTACTGGAAATGCAAAAGAATTAGCTTTATGCATATATAAAAAATTAATAATTTTATATAAAAATATAAAATTGATAAATTTAGAAAAATATAAAAATCATCAATTATACAATGAAAAATATTTACTTATTATAATTAGTACTCATGGTGACGGGGATCCACCCAAAACAGCAACAAATTTTTTTAATTTTATTCATGAAAAAAGACTAAATAACTTAAAAAATCTAAAATATAGTGTATTAGCATTAGGAGATAAATCTTATTCACAATTTTGTAAAGCAGGATATGATATAGATAAAAGATTGAAAGAAATAGGAGGTAGTAGAATTGTAAATTTTCATAGATGTGATGTATATTATAAAAAAGATTCTAATAAATGGTTTGTTAAAATTTTAGATTTTTTTAAAAAAATTAATATTAATTCAGATAACAAATTATGTGGAAAAATTTTAAAAAACATAATTCTTAATAAAAAATCAAAAGATAAAAATAGAAAAATTCATCATATAGAAATTTCTATACAAAATTCTATTAAATATTTTCCAGGAGATTCCATTGGTGTATATCCAACTAATTCTTCAGAAGAAGTAAATGATATTTTAAATATTTTAAAAATAAATAAAAATGATGAAATATTTTATATATTAAAAAAAGAAAAGAATATTTTTAACTTATCTAAAAATTTTTTAGAAGAATATATTTTTTTATACAAAAAATTAGAAAAAAATAAAGATATATTTATAGACTTGAAAAAAAAATGGAGTCTTATTGATATTGTAAATAAAATACCTATTAAATTAGATAAATATTCTTTAAAAAAATTATTTTCTAAACTAGATGAAATAAAACCTAGGTTATATTCTATATCTTCTTCATATAAAGTACATTTTAATGTAATACACATAACTGTAGCTTTAAACTATTTTAATATAAATGGAAAAATTAAATATGGATATTGTTCAAATTTTTTATCAAATTTAAAAATAGGTGATAAGTTATCATTTTTTATATATAAAAATAATTCATTTAGATTGCCAAAGAATAAAAGTAAAAATATAATACTTATTGGTACTGGTACGGGAATAGCTCCTTTTAGGTCTTTTTTATATGAAAGAGAATATTACAAATCATCAGGTAAAAACTGGTTATTTTTTGGTAATCAGTATGAATATATTGACTTTTTGTATAATGAAGAAATAAAAAATTGGGAAATAAAAGGAATTATTAATAAAGTTAGTTTAGCTTTTTCTAGAGATCAAAATAAAAAAATATATATTCAAGATATAATATGGGAAAATCGTATAGAGTTTTTTTATTGGATAAAAAATGGTGCTTACGTATATATATGTGGTAAAAAAGATACAATGAGTATTGATATAGATAATATAATATTAAAAATAATAGAAAATGTAGGAAAAGAAAAATATCCATTGTTATTTATAGATAATATGAAAAAAAATAGTAGATATTTAAAAGATGTATATTAAAATTTAATGATTATGAAGATAATATATATTTAATATATATTATCTTCATAATATATTTGTTAATTATTAATTATAATAGGACTATTTACCTTTATTATTTATTTTCAATTTTATTATTATTTTTTTCTTTACTTTTTATTTCTTTTTCATTACTAATAATATATTCTTTATCATATTCTTTATCATCATTAAATACTTCATTAGTTTCATTATTTTTTTCTAATTCTGATAATTTTTTATCATTATTAATTTTTATTATTTCATCATTATTTTTTGAAATATTATTTATTGTTTCTTTATTTGTTATATCATTTTTTTTAAAAAGTTTTCTATTATTAATATTATCTATACAATTCCAATTATTATCAATATTGAATGATAAATTATTATATTTTTTACTAGGATTACTATATAATGATTTCATGTAGTAACTCCATATTGGTAATGCCATTTGTGATCCTTGTCCAATATTGTTATCTTCAAAATGAGTATATCTATCTTCCCATCCTACCCATATACCAGTAGTTAAATTAGGAGTCATCCCAATAAACCAACCATCTGAATTATCATTTGTAGTACCAGTTTTACCTACAATATCCCCTTTCATTTTATATTTAGTAATTAAACTATTAGCAGTACCATATTTTACTACACCTCTCATTAAATTTAACATCATATTTGAAGTTTTTTTATTAAATACTTTAGTTTTTTTAACAGAAGTATTATTTTTAATAACATTGCCATATTTATCTTCTATCCTTAGTAATATTTTTGGTTTTACATATATACCATAATTTGTAAATACATTAAATGCCCCTGTCATTTCATATAAAGTTAAATCTGCAGATCCAATAGCAATAGAAGGGTTATTAGGGATAAAAGATTTAATACCCATTTTTTTAGCCATATTTATTACTGGTTTTGCAGTAATTTTAGATATTAATCGTGCTGAAATAATATTTGTAGATAAAGCTAAACTATCTTTTAATGTTAAGGTACCTCCATATTTATTATTGTAATTTCTAGGAGCCCAATTACCTAATTTGAATCTATCATTTGATATTTTTGTACAAGGATCATAATTAAATTTATTTATTGCTGTTGCATACAATATAGGTTTAAAAATTGACCCAACTTGTCTTTTTGTTTTTTCTACATGATCATATTGAAAATGATTATAATTAATGCCTCCTACCCAAGCTTTAATATATCCAGTAGATGATTCTACAGAAATTAGTCCTGATTGAATTATACTTTTCTGATAACGAATTAAATCAAATATAGACATTAACACTTTTTGGTCTCCATCCCAAGTAAAAATTGTAATTTTACGAGGTTTTCTAAAATTTTCTATAATTTGTTTATTAGAAAAACCTTTTTTACGTAATTCTTTATAAAAAGGACTTCTGTAAATAGCTGCTATAATAATTCTATTTGATTTTTTTGTTGATAAATTTATAAAAGGAAAATTTTTATTTTTATTTTTTACTTTACTTTTATTAAAAATATCTTGTAATTTTTTAAGATGTTTTTTAACAGATTTTTCAGCATTTATTTGCATTTTTTTATCAATAGACGTATATATTCTTAATCCACTTGTATATAAATTTATTTTAACTCCAGTTTGTTTTTCATATTCATCTAAAAAAGTATTAATTTCTTTCTTTAAAAATTCACTGTAATAAGTAGATAGTATATTAGAATTATTTCTTGTTGATTTAAAATTAATTTTTATAGGTTTATTTAATTCATTTTGAAATTTAGTATCAGAAACTTTAATAAAATGATATTTTCTCATTTGCTTTAATATTAAATTTCTTTGTCTTTTAGCTCTATCAGGATGATTTTTTGGATTGTATAATAATGGATTTTCTAACATACCTACTATAACAGCGGATTCTCCTAATTTAAGTTGAGATGAATGTTTATTAAAGTAAGTAATTGCTGCACCTTCTACACCTTTTGAATTATATAAAAAATCAAAATTATTACAGTACATAGTTAAAATTTCTTTTTTTGTATACATTTTTTCTAATTCTACTGCCATTATCCATTCTAATATCTTCTGATTAACTCTTTGTAATCTATTAATTGCTGGTTTCCCAGTAAAAATTAACTTAGCTAATTGTTGTGATATAGTACTACCACCTCCTCTTTTACCTAAAGTAAGAAATGCTCTTAAAAAAGATTTTCTGTCTATACCAGAATGTTTTTGAAAACGAATATCTTCTTTAGACAATAATGCAGAAATAAAATGGATAGGTAAATCTTTGTAATTTAATACGTTAGAGTTACTATTAGAAAATTCTCCAAGAAATTTCCCATTAATATCATATACCTTTGTAGCTAAATTGTTAGGATTATTATATATTTCATATGAATTCGGTAGAGGGCCTAAGTATTCTTTTGATGCAGCATAAAAAATTAAAAAAAAAATAGATATCCCTAAAAAAAATATTACCCAGAAATAAAAAATAAATATATTAAAATAATAGATTAAATTAGGATTTTTATTCACTTAAACAGTTTTTTTTAATTAAAATAATGTTTTTTTTTATTAAACATAAAATAATTTTTTTCATTTATTAAATGTAAACTTGTAATTAAATAGTTTTATTTAGTTTTATTTTTTAATTTAGTTAAATAATTAATATTTTTAATGAAAAAAATTGCAATATTCCCAGGCACTTTTGATCCTATAACTATAGGACATTGTGATATTGTTAAAAGAGGTTTAAATTTATTTGATAAAATTATAATAGCTATAGGTAATAATTTAGGTAAAAAAAATATGTTCTCCATAAAAAAAAGAAAGATATGGATATCTAAAAGTTTTTCAAAAAAATACAACAAAAAAATAGAAATATATTCTTATATAGGGTTGACTATATCTTTTTGTAAAAAAAAAAAAGTTAATTTTATATTAAGAGGGATTAGAAATCAATTAGATTTCGAATTTGAAAAAAATATATTATTTATTAATAATGAATTATATAAAAAAATTGAAACTATTTTTTTAATTTCTTCTCATAAAATGTCTTATATAAACTCTTTTTTAGTTAGAAGTATTATTAAAAACGGTGGAGATTATACAAAATTTGTTCCAAATTCTGTTAGAATATAGTATATTTTTTAAATTTTACCTATCAATTCTAAAAAAATTTTTCTTTTTCCCAAATTTATTTTTATTAATTTTACTTTTATTTTTTCTCCTAAATAATAAACTTTTTTTTTTTTATTTCCTATAATTCTGCAACTTTTTGATTCAAATTTGTAATTATCTTCATTTATATTACGTATTTTTATAACACCTTCTGCTTGAAATGATAATAAATCAATATATATATTCCAATTTGTAAAGCCAGATATAACACCATATAATTCCATTCCTAAAAATTTTTTTAAAAATTTAATTTTCATAAATTTTATAAATTCTCTTTCAATATCTATAGCTAAACGTTCTTTGTAACTACAATGTTTAGATTGTAATTCATAAAACATTGTTGATTTTATTTTAATATTTTTCTTTTTTTTATTTAAATAATAATTTAATAATCTATGGGCTATAATATCTGAATATCTTCTTATTGGAGATGTAAAATGAGTATAATGTATGAAAGATAAACCATAGTGGCCTATATTTTTTGTAGAATATTTAGCTTTACTCATAGATCTTAGTATTAAATTTTCAATCATATTTTGTTCAGGTCTACCTTTTATTTTATAAAGTAAATTATTAATAGAATTTTTCAGATTTTTTAAGTCTAAACTATATCCTAAGGGTTTAATTACATTTTTTAAAAAAAAAACTTTTTTAGTATCAGGCTTATCATGAACTCTATATATATATGGTTTAGAAAAAAAACTATTTTTTTTTATAAATTTTAAACTAATATATTCTGATACCTTTCTATTAGTTAATAACATAAACTCTTCTATTAGAGTATGTGCATGATTATTCTTTTCTAAATAAATAGATATAGGATTATTTTTATTATCTAGTTTAAATTTAACCTCCATTTTATCTAAAAAAATAGATCCACTTTGTAATCTATTTTTTTTTAAAATCTTAGATAAAAAAAATAATATATTTATTTCTTTATAAAAATATCCCTTTTTTTTATGTATTATTTTTTGTACCTCATCATATGTAAATTTTCTATCAGATTTTATTATAGTTTTTCCCATCCAAATATTTAATATTTTACCTTCTTTATTAATTTTAAAAACCGATGAAAAACCTAATTTATCTTCTTTTGGATTTATAGAACAAAGATTATTTGATAATATCCTTGGTAACATAGGTACATCATTACCTACAAAATAAATAGAAGTAGCACGTGAATACACTTCTTTATCTAAAAAACTATTTTCTTTTAAATAAAAAGATACATCAGATATATGAATTCCAATTTCCCATAATTTAGAATTAATTTTTCTTACTGATAATGCATCATCAAAATCTTTAGAATCTATAGGATCTATTGTAAAAGTATTTATTGAACGCATATCTCTTCTTTTATTTAAATCAAGATTGCAATTCATAAATATTTTTTTTGCTTCATATTCAGATTTTTTAGAGAATTTATATGGAATATTATATTCTTCTAATAATGAAGTAAGTTCTGTATTATATTCACCATATTTACCAAAACATTTTATAATTTTTCCTAAGGGATTTTTAAATTTTTTTTTCCATGATATAATCTCTACTAAAACTTTATCATTATTATTAAATCTTTCTATATCTGATGCATTTATATCAATATTAAAATTATTTCTACAAATAATAACTAATCCATATTTTCTATATGATAAATTATTTAATTTTGATGATATAGAATAAATTTTTAAAATACCTATCAATTTTTGTTTTTTTCTTGTAATAATTTTTAAGACCTTCCCACTAAATATAATTTTTTTATTTTTAAATTTTGTTTTTGATTTTATTATTCTTACTTGAACTAAATCACCATCTAATGATTTATTTATATTATTTCTAGGAATAATAATACGTTGTTTATTTCTTATATCTATAACAAAAGCATCTCCGTAATTTTCTTTATTGGAAAATTTAATATTTCCTATTACAAAATAATTTATTCTTTTCATTAAAAATTTTTTAGCTTCTTTTTTTTTTAATTTCATAATAATAAGAAAAAAAATATCTATAATATTCTAAATTAAAATATTAATAAATTCTATTATTTATTATATATTTGCAATTATCTATTCTATGATTAAATAACTCTTCTAAAGATGATAGGTAAACGTATATTATATGTTTCTTCAGATTTATTTCCTTTTTCTTCAGAAAATCCAATATCATTGTCTATTTTAAAAGTTACTAAATTTATGCAATCAATAGGAAATGATGTACGTATTTTTATGCCACGTTTTGGAGTAATTAACGAAAGAAGACATCAATTACATGAGGTAATACGTCTATCTGGAAGGAATTTGGTAATTAATGACATAGATCAACCTTTATTAATAAAGGTTGCATCAATACCTGATGCTAGATTACAGGTCTATTTCATAGATAATGAAGAATATTTTAAAAGAAAAGCCCTAGATAAAGATAAAAATGGTTTATTTTTTAAAGATAATGATGAAAGAGCTTTATTCTTTGCTAAGGGTGTATTAGAAACTGTAAAAAAATTAAATTGGAAACCTGATATTATACATTTGTATGGATGGATAAGTTTTTTTATACCTATGTATATGAAAACATTTTATAAAAATGAATATTCATATAAAAATGCAAGAATAATTGTTTCTATATATAATAATTGTTCATTTTCAGGTATGTTAAATAAGGAAATTATAAATAAAGTTAAACTTGATGGTATTAAATCTAAAAAATTAAAATTTTTGGAATATCCAAATTATATAAACTTAACAAAATTATGTTTTTCTTTTTCAGATTATATAATAAAAGAAGGAATTATTATATTCCCAGAAGAAATAAAAGATATTATAAAAGAAAAAAAATTATTAGTTTTAAAAAATTGTACTGACAAAAACATTGAAAATGTTTATCAAAAATTTTATACAAAAATTATTTCAAAAAAAAGTTAAATAAATAAAAATTAATATTAATAATTCATTTAGGTTATGTATGGGATAATTTAGGAAAATTAATATAAATTTACCCCATACTTTATAACTTAAAAAAAATATAAATAATTATGATACGATAGTTAATTATAAAATTTATTTATATACATAAAAGTTATTTTAAAACAATAATATAATAATAAAATAAATGTTTATTAACTAATATGTATTATACAGCGTATACAGTATATTTAATATTAAAAATTATATATGTTTATTAGTACATTAATATTTTTTTGGTATAAAATAATTATAATACATAAATTTATTATTTTATATTCTTAAATAGAAAAATTAATAACGAATTATAAAATTTACAAATATTAATACTAAAAATTATAAATAATATATATATATTATTTATTTAAATTATTACTAATTTACTTTTATTTTATTTTATTGCTAATTGACTAATTGCCTTAATTTATGATATAAATGTATTTCAATTTTTATTATTATTATAAAAAAACAAAACATTATAATTCAAAAAATTAATACAAAAAAAATGGTAAAATAATTAATTTATAATATAATTAAAATACCATATGATTTATTAACAAATAGTAATTATTATTTTTTCATATTTTTTATATATTCTTTTAATGCCATTGCCATTGATGGGAATTCTGGTGTAGGAACTTTTATGTCAATTTTTAATCCTGCTTTATATGCAGCATCTAAAGTATTTTTACCAAATGTAGCGATTTTTATATTATTTTGATCAAAATTAGGAAAATTATTAAATAAAGATTTTATTTCAGCAGGATTAAAAAAAACTAATATATCATAACACAAATTTTTTATATCAGATAAATCGTTAAATGTAATTTTATATAATATTGCTCTTTTCCAATTTATATTTAATTTATCTAACATTTTTGGTATATTTTGTAATAAAACATCTGAAGATGGCAATAAAAATTTTTCCTTTAGATTTTTTTGTATATATGGTATTATATCTTTAAATGATTTTTTTCCAACATATATTTTTCTTTTTCTATATACAATATATTTTTGCAAATAATTTGCAATAGCACTTGTTTGACAAATATACTTCATAGTAGTAGGAACTTCAAATCTCATATCTTTTGCTAATCTAAAAAAATTATCTACAGATTTTTTACTTATAAATAAAATAATAGTAAACTCAGAAAAGTTTATTTTTTGTTTCCTAACTTCACTAGGTGTAGAACCAGTTACTTTAATAAATGATTTAAAATCTATATTTATATTTTTATTTTTAATTAGCTCTAAATATGGTGAATTAGATCCTATATTTATAGGTTGTGAAATAAGAATATTCATCTTTTTATTTAAAAAATTTTATTAAAAAATTAACAAAATAAAAGGCACAGAGCGGAATCGAACCGCTATAAGAGGTTTTGCAGACCTATGCCTAACCATTCGGCCACAGTGCCAAAATTTATGCTAAATTAGCATAATGTGGAAATTTATTTTAAAATTATGATTTTTTTACATTTTTTATTAAAAATTTGTATTATTTTAATTAAATAATAGAAAAAAATACTAAACTTTTTTTCATTATTTTTAATAAATTTAAAGTTTATTTTAATATTTTTTTACTATTAAGTAAAATTTAATTAAAAAAAAATAATTATTAGTAGTAATGTTAAAAATTTTTTATAATTTTTTTTAACAAATATAGTATAATTGATCGATTAATTTAATAGTTTATATCATCATAGATATAATACCAGGCAGTTTTTTATTTTTTAAATATTCTAACATTGCTCCGCCTCCAGTAGAAATATAGCTAATATCATTTATACATTTTTCTTGTTTTAATGCAGAAATAGAATCTCCACCACCTATCATAGAAAATGCTCCTTTTTTTGTTATTTTTTTAATTTCTTTTGCTATTAGTCTAGTCCCTTTAGAAAAATTAGAAAATTCAAATACACCCATTGGCCCATTCCATAATATTGTTTTAGATTTTTTAATTATATCACAAAAAATATTAATAGTATTTGGCCCTATATCTAAACCCATATATTTTTTTGGAATAGAAAAAATAGAAGAAACTTTATTATTTGTTGAATTAGTAAAAAATTTAGATATAATTACATCCGTAGGAAAATAAATTTTTTGTTTTTTTTTATTTTTTTTTATAATATTTATAATAGTACTATTGTTAATTTTATTATCTATTAATGAATTACCAATTTTACCACCTAGTTCTGAAATAAATGGATAAGCTATACCACCACCTATTAATATATAATCTGATAAGTTCCAAAGTTTATCTATTAAATCTAGTTTAGTAGATATTTTTGATCCACCTAAAATAATAGTAATAGGTTTATATACTTTTTTTGATAAAAATTTATCAATATTTTCTATTTCTTTTTTTAATAGATATCCAATACATTTTTTTTTAAAAAATTTTGGTAAAATATAAATTGATGAATGATATCTATGACATACTCCAAATGCATCGTTAACATAAATATCACCATATTTTGATAATTTTAATGCAAATTCTTTATTACATTCTTCTTCTTCTTTGTGAAAACGCAAATTTTCCAAAATTAGTATTTCTCTATATTTTATTTCATTAATTTTTTTTTCTATATTTTCCCCTATACAATTTTTATAAAAAAATACAGGTATATTATTTAATTGTTTAGATAAAAAAAGTTTTAAAAATTTTAAAGAATATTTTTTTGATTGTATACCTTTTGGTCTTCCAAAATGAGATATAATAACTATTTTACCTCCATCATAAATTATTTTTTTTATAGTTGGTATGGTATATTTAATTCTTGTATCATCTGTTATATTTTTAAAATTATCTATAGGGACATTAAAATCTACTCTTAATAATGCAGTTTTATTTTTAAAATTAAAATCATCAATATTCTTTATTATATTTGTCATAAAAAAAAAAAAAATTGTATATTTAAATAAAAGGTTAAAGTTAATGAATCTTTACTTTATTAATTTTTATATTTAAAGTATATTTATGCGAAGTGATTTAATAGCTATATGTTCTGATCACACAGGGATAGAATATAAATTCTTAATAATCAATTTTTTAAAAAAAAAAGGATATAAAATAAAAGATTTTGGGTTTAACAAATCAGGTAAAAAAGTAGATTACACAGATTTTGTTCATCCTACTTCTGTATTTGTTGAAAAAGGTCTAGCATTTTTAGGAATTGTTATTTGTGGTAGTGGAAATGGTGCTGCTATGACAGCTAATAAATATGTTAATATAAGAGCTGCTTTAGTTTGGAATAAAAAAACATCTTTTTTAGCAAAAAAACATAATAATGCAAATATTATTAGTTTACCTGCATTATTTATTAATAAATACGAAGCATTAGAAATATTAGAAATTTTTTTAAAAACCAATTTTGAAGGTGGTAGACATAGAATAAGAATTAAAAAAATTCCAATAAATCCTCAGTAGCTCAGTAGGTAGAGCACCTGACTGTTAATCAGGTTGTCGCTGGTTCGATCCCAGCCTGAGGAGCTATTTTTATTGTGGTGTGTAACTAAGTTTAGTATTAGATAGAGAACACGTAGGCGGTTTATTCGGGGTTTATTTGGTCACTGGTTTAAATCTATACTCCTCGATTTATGTATAAATTTGGATATTAAATTAGTTACTATTTTTTTAGATTTTTTTAAATTTTTGTTAAATAAAATATAATCAAATAAATGAGAAAATTTATTTTCTTTTTTTGCTTTATTTAAACGAATATCTATTTTATTTAAATTTTCAGATTTCCTATTGATTAATCTTTTTTTTAATTCTTTGTTTGATACAAATATAAATATTGATATAGAATTATTTGGATATATCTTTTTTATATTAATACCTCCTTTTACATCAATATCAAATAAAATATGTTTTTTACTTTGCCAAATTTTTGATATTTCGCTTTTTAAAGTTCCATAATATAAATTTTTATAAACCTCTTCCCATTCTAAAAATTGATATGTTTTTATTTTGTAAAAAAAATCTTTGTTAGAAATAAAATAATAATCTTTACCATTTTTTTCATATTTTCTAATTTTTCTAGTAGTACATGAAATAGATAATCTAATATTAAAATTTTTAGATAATAAATATTTTGATATTGTAGTTTTTCCTGAGCCAGATGGTCCTGATAAAATTATTATTTTTCCATTTTTCATAATTTAATTTAAATTTATTTAATAATTGTATAAAAAAAATATGAAGTTAGGAATAGTAGGAGCTACTGGTATGGTAGGACGGATTATAATTGATATTTTAAATAACAAACAGATACCATTAAATTCACTATATTTATCTGCTTCTAATAAATCTATAGGTAAAGAATTTTTTTTTAAAGGTAAAAAATTGTTTGTTATAGAAATAAATGATTTATTAAATAAAAAACCTGATGTAGTATTATTTTCTGCTGGAGCTAAAATATCTAAAAAATGGGCTACTAAATTTTCCGAAAAAGGTTCTGTTGTAATAGACAATTCTTCTGCATGGAGGATGTGTACTGATAAAAAATTAATTATACCAGAGATTAATTCAAAAATTTTAGATAAAAAAGATAAAATTATATCTAATCCAAATTGTTCTACAATACAATTAGTTATGGTATTATACCCTTTACATATAAAATACTCTATACAAAGAGTTGTTGTTTCAACTTATCAATCAGTTACTGGAACAGGTAAAATAGCATTAAACCAATTATGTGAAGAAGAAAAAGGAAATTATAATTGTAAAAAAGCATATACTTATCCTATTTATAGAAATATTTTACCTCATTGCGATTTTTTTATGAAAAATGGATATACTGCAGAAGAAATTAAATTAATAAATGAAACAAAAAAAATTATTAATGATAAAAAAATAAATATTACAGCTACTTCAGTAAGAGTACCAGTTACTGGAGGGCACTCAGAAAGTGTTAATATAACGTTTAATAATAAACCATGTATAAATAAAATACTTAATATACTATCTAATCAAAAAGGTATCGTAGTGCAAGATAATGTAAAAATGGATATATATCCTATGCCATTATATTCTCATGGTAAAGATGAAATATTTGTTGGAAGAATAAGAAAAGATTTTTCTATAAAAAATTCTATAAATTTATGGATAGTATCAGATAATTTAAGAAAAGGCGCAGCTACTAATGCAATACAAATTTTAGAATATTTAATTAAAAAAAAATATATTTAATTTTTATATTTTTTATATTGTTCTATAACAATTGTATATTCCCCCAAAATTTTAGTTTTTTTCTTAAAATAAATTAAAATATCTATAATTTTACCTCTAAATATTTTCTGAAAATATTTAGATAACTCTTTACATATAACAATTTTTCTTTCTGGACCAAAAAAAGTTTTTATATAATATAGTGTTTTTAATAATCTATGAGGGGATTCGTAAATAATTATAGTTCTTTTTTCTTTTGATAGATTTATTAGTTTTTTATTTATTTTTTTTTTTGATAAAAATCCGACAAATATAAATTCATTTGTTGAAAATCCAGATATTACTAATGCTGGAATTAAAGCAGTTGGTCCAGGTAAACATTCTACATATATAGATTCTTTTATACAAGCTCTTACTAACAAATATCCAGGATCATATATATTTGGTGTACCTGAATTAGATATTAATGCGATTTTTTTCCCTTGTTTCATTTTTTTTATAAAAATATGTGTTATGTTATGTTCATTCTTAATATGATAAAGATTTAAATGTGTTGTAATATTATAAAATTTTAGTAATTTATTTGAAATATTATAATTTTCTGTTAGTATTAAATCTACTTCTTTTAATATTCTTATACTTCTAAAAGAAAAATCTTCTAAATTACCTATAGGAGTAGGGACTATATATAACATATAAAAATTAATATTAATATAATTTATATAATAAATAATTGTAATATTTAATTTTTTTTAATTTTGTTTTAATATTTAATAAAATAATGATAGGTAAACAAACAAAATATATTTATTATTTATAAATGGATTTTTAATAAAAAATTTTCTTGAAATATATAATTGTTAATTAGTAAATATTTGTTAGATTATTAATATAAAATTAATTAAATATTATAAATCTAATTTTAAAATATTGGGTATAATATATTTATTTAATTTATTTAAAAATAACTTAAATGAAATACTAAAAAAATAAAATTTTAATATGTAAAAAGTAAAATAAAATACAAAATTATTTAAATAAAATAATAAAATATATTTTTATTATTTGGAATTTTCGATTATATAAATAGCTTGTTGTAAATTTAATGTATTAGAAAAAAGAAACTTTTTTTCAATTGGTATATATTTTTTATCATATTTTATGTATACATTATATTTATTTATATTTAATATAATTTCTTTATTATTTAATATACCCAATACTTTAGGTAACTCAATTATTTTTAATGCCTCATTTAATGATATTTTATCAAACTTTTGAGTATTTAATATTGGTAAATATATTGGTTTATCATTATCATCAAAATCACCTATTTGAATAACAGAACCAAATCTAGCTATTCTTGAATAAATTTTTTTTTCAGTTTCAGATTTATTATAAATACCAAGAAAACGTTCTTTACAAATTTTATCAACATTTTTATATACGTATTTAATTTTATCTTCAAAATTTTTGTAAAAATTTTCTATAACTTTAATCCATATTGTTTTACCATTAGCTATTTCATCGAATTTTTTTTCTAAATGTGCAGTAAATAAATAATCTATTATTTCTTTGAAATATTTTTTTATAAAATTAGTGACTAAAATACCTATTTCTGTAGGTAAAAATTGATTTTTTTCTGTATTTATAAATGTTTCATTATTTTCAATTATTTTATCTTTTTTTATGGAAAAAATTTTTCTATTATTTATTTTTTTTAATTTTTTTTGAATAAAAACATAATTTCTTTTTTGAATAGTTGAAATTATAGGAGAATAAGTAGAAGGTCTCCCTATCCCTATATTTTCCATATTTTTAACTAATGTTGCTTCATTATATCTATTTAATTTTTTTCTAAAAATTTGTTTTGCTATAATTTTATCTTTATATAAAAAAGTACCTACTTTAAATTTTTGTGAAGTTGTTTTTGTATCAAGTTTTTTATTTTCTAATATTTTCATAAATCCATGAAAAACTATTTTTTTTTCTACATAACAAAAATAGTTTTTAGAATTTATATATTCTATACAAAAAGTTTTTTTTTTAAAACTTGCAGGAGTCATTTGAGACATTATGGTCCTATTAAATATAAGTTTATATAATTTTTTTTCATTATTATCTAATTTTAGATAATTTTCGTTTTTTAATGAATCATTATTAATAGTAGTAGGACGTATAGCTTCATGCGCACCTTGAGAAAATTTTTGTTTTTTATATAACTTTTTTATAAATAAATATTCTTTACCAAATTTCTCTAAAACAAAATATTTTATATCAGAAATAATAAAATCAGATAATTTTCTGCTATCTGTCCTTATATAAGTTATGTAACCTTTTTCATATAGTTTTTGAGCTATAAACATTGTTTTTGATGTAGAAAAATTTAAACTGTTATATGAATTTTGTTGTAATGAAGATGTAGTAAAAGGAACGGGAGGATTTTTAATTTCTTTATCTTTTAATATTTTTTTTATTACAAATTTTTTAGTATTAATACATGATAATAAAATGTTTTTTACATCTTTTTCATCTTTTATTTTTTTATTCAAACTTGCGTTAATAATAATATTTTCTTTAAAAAAAATCCCATTAATTTTATAATAATTTGAAGTAGATTTTTCTATTTTTTTTTCTCTTTCTACTATTAATCTTACTGCAACAGATTGTACTCTACCTGCTGATAATCCAGATCTAATTTTTTTCCATAGTATAGGTGATAATTTAAATCCAACTAATCTATCTACAATACGTCTTGCCTGTTGTGCAAGTACTAAATTATAGTCAATTTTTCTAGGATTTTTAATAGCATCTAAAATAGATTTTTTTGTAATTTCATGAAAAATTATCCTTTTATATTTTTTATCAGATATTTTAAAAGTTTTATATATTTGATATGCTATTGATTCTCCTTCTCTATCTTCATCTAAAGCGAGCCAAATAATTTTATATTTTTTTATTAACTCCTTTAAAGTTTTAATTATTCTTTTCTTTTTAGGTAATATAACATAATTAGGATGGAAATTTTTTTTTATTTCAATTCCTATATCTTTTTCAGGTAAATCAATTATATGTCCATAAGTTGATACTACGTTATAATTATCACCCAGTAATTTCTGTATTGTATTTGCTTTAGTAGGTGATTCTACTATTATTAAATTATCATTCATTTTATTTAAATTATTTTTACCGATTTCTATCTACAATAAAATTTATCATTATTTTTAATGATTTTTTAATGTTATTATCTGGATAATTTTCTAAAATTTGTAACGCATTATAATGATATTTCATCATTTTTTTTTTTGCATATTCTAAACCATTATATTTTTTAACATAATTTATTATATCATATCGTTTTTTTTTATTAATAAGATAAATTATATATTTTTTATCTTTTTTTGATGCTTTTTTAAATGTATATATAAGAGGTAATGTAATTTTTTTTTCTTCGAAATCTATCCCTACAGATTTCCCAGTATTTTTATTACTATATTCGTAATCAAATAAATCATCTTTTATTTGAAATGCAATACCGGAAAAAACACCAAAATTTCTTATTTTGTTTATATTTTCTTTATTAGTACCTACTGATAATGCACCACATTCACAAGAAGCAGAAATTAAACTTGCTGTTTTTTTGTAAATTATATAAAAATAAGTATTTTCAGTTATATTTAAATCATTTGATTTTTCTATTTGTAACAATTCCCCTTCAGTTATGTCTTTCATAGTTTGACAAACTACTTTTAGTATATCAAAATAATTATTTTTTGTCGCTAGAAAAAAACTTTTTGATAATAAATAATCACCAATTAAAACAGCTATTTTATTTTTCCATATAGCATTTATAGAAAGTGATCCCCGTCTAAATTTACTATTATCTACTACATCATCATGTACCAAAGTTGCTATATGTATAAGTTCTATTAAACATGCTATATGATAAGTTTTTTTATTAACATTATTACCATCTGAAAACATTTTTGCTATCAAAAGTACAAACATAGGGCGTATTAATTTACCCTTTCTATTAATAATATAATTAGTTATTTTTTCAATAATTAAAAATTTTTTTTTACTTAAAAAAAAATTAGATAATTTTTTTTCAAAAATTTTTATTTCTTCTCTAATAGGATGCTTAATTCTCTTTAAATAATTTAAATAATATAAATTCATATAATTTATTTTTAGTCATAAAATAAGCATTGCATCCCCATATGAATAAAATCTATATTTTTTTTTTATTGCTATTTTATAAGCTTCCATAATTAAATTAAATTCTGAAAATGCAGCTATCATCATTAAAAGTGTAGATTTAGGCATATGAAAATTAGTTATCATTGAATTAGCAATAATAAAGTTATAAGGAGGAAAAATAAATTTATTTGTCCAACCATAGAAAGGGTTTAAATTTTTATTAGATGATACAGAACTTTCTATAGCTCTCATTGAAGATGTACCAACTGCACAAATTCTTTTTTTTTTAAGTATTGCATTATTAATTATATTACAAGAATTTTGATCAATAATACATTTTTCTGAATCCATTTTATGTTTAGAAATGTCTTCAACCTCAACAGGTATAAAACTTCCTAATCCTAAATGTATAGTAATTTCAACTAAATTTATTCCTTTAATTTCTAATTTTTTAAGTAAATGTTTTGAAAAATGTAATCCTGCTGTAGGAGCAGAAACAGCTCCTTCTTTTTTAGCATATACAGTTTGATAACGTATATAGTCATTTTTTTCTGGTTGTCTATTAATATATTTTGGTAATGGTATTTTACCTATATTTTTAATTTTTTCTATTAATTTTTTATATGACCCATTAAAATGTAATTGTAATATTCTTCCTCTAGAAGTAGTATTATCAATTACCTCACCTGTTAATTCATTATCAAAATTTAATTTATTACCAACTCTTACTTTTCTTGCAGGATCAACTAAAACATCCCAAGTTCTATCTATTGGATCTAGTTCTCTTAACAAAAAGACTTCTATTCTTGCTTCTGTTTTTTCTTTATTACCAAATAATTTTGCTGGGAATACTTTAGTATTATTTAATATTATAACATCTCCCTCATGAAAATATTTATGTAAATCTTTAAAAGTTTTATGTTCTATTTTTTTCTTATTTTTATGAATTACCATTAATTTTGACTGATCTCTTTCTTCCGTAGGGTAATAAGATATTAGATTACAATTTAATTCAAAATCGAAGTCTGAGGTTCTCATAAAATAATGGATTTTTTCAAATATATAAAAATATATTTTTTTTATTTTTTTTCAAAAAATAATTAAAAAACTTTTTTTTTATAAAAAAAATATGTATAATTGCATTCGTTAATTTATTGTTCTTTTTATAGAAAACTTCTAGACCTGAGAGGTTCTTAAAATTCTTTATTATTGTGTATTTTGATAATTTTTTTTTACAACGGAGAGTTTGATCCTGGCTCAGGATGAACGCTAGCGGTGGGCTTAACACATGCAAGTCGAGGGGCAACATGAAATTTATTTAATTATAAATTTTGATGGCGACCGGCGTACGGGTGCGTAACACGTACGTAACCTACCTTTTGCTAAGAAATAGCCTAAGGAAACTTAGATTAATATCTTATAGCATATTAAAATCATATGATTTTTTTATTAAAGTAGTAATATGGCAAAAGATGGGCGTGCGTCTGATTAGTTTGTTGGTAGGGTAATGGCTTACCAAGACTTCG
Source organism: Blattabacterium cuenoti (assembly GCF_014251975.1). Lineage (GTDB taxonomy): Bacteria > Bacteroidota > Bacteroidia > Flavobacteriales > Blattabacteriaceae > Blattabacterium > Blattabacterium cuenoti_AM. Next base: position 287,171 of record NZ_CP059204.1, on the reverse strand, counting down.
ATCGGTAGGGGGCCTGAGAGGGTGATCCCCCACACTGGTACTGAGATACGGACCAGACTCCTACGGGAGGCAGCAGTGAGGAATATTGGTCAATGGAGGAAACTCTGAACCAGCTACACCGCGTGCAGGAAGAATGCCTTATAGGTTGTAAACTGCTTTTGTTTAGGAATAAATATTTTTACGAGTTAGAAATCTTGAATGTACTATACGAATAAGTGTCGGCAAACTCCGTGCCAGCAGCCGCGGTAATACGGAGGACACAAGCGTTATCCGGATTTATTGGGTTTAAAGGGTGCGTAGGCGGATTATTAAGTCGATAGTGAAATTTTGCAGCTTAACTGTTAAAAGTACTATCGATACTGGTAAACTTGAGTGAGATTGGAGTAGCTGGAATGTGTAGTGTAGCGGTGAAATGCATAGATATTACACAGAACACCGATCGCGAAGGCAGGTTACTAAATCTATACTGACGCTGAGGCACGAAAGCGTGGGGAGCAAACAGGATTAGATACCCTGGTAGTCCACGCCGTAAACTATGATCACTAGTTGTTGGATATATATTTTCAGTGACTAAGCGAAAGTGATAAGTGATCCACCTGGGGAGTACGGTCGCAAGATTGAAACTCAAAGGAATTGACGGGGGCCCGCACAAGCGGTGGAGCATGTGGTTTAATTCGATGATACGCGAGGAACCTTACCAAGGTTTAAATGTACTACGAATAATTTAGAAATAGATTAGTCTTCGGACGGAGTACAAGATGCTGCATGGTTGTCGTCAGCTCGTGCCGTGAGGTGTTGGGTTAAGTCCCTTAACGAGCGCAACCCTTGTTGTTAGTTGCCATCGAGTGATGTCGGGGACTCTAACAAGACTGCCGACGTAAGTCGTGAGGAAGGTGGGGATGACGTCAAATCATCACGGCTCTTATACCTTGGGCCACACACGTGCTACAATGGTCGGTACAAAGAGTCGCTACTGAGTAATCAGGAGCTAATCTCTAAAAGCCGATCTCAGTTCGGATTGGAGTCTGCAACTCGACTCTATGAAGTTGGAATCGCTAGTAATCGCATATCAGCCATGATGCGGTGAATATGTTCCCGGGCCTTGTACACACCGCCCGTCAAGCCATGGAAGTCGGGGAGATCTGAAATTGGTGCCCGTAAAAGGAGCTAATTAGGGTAGAATCGATAACTGGGGCTAAGTCGTAACAAGGTAGCCGTATCGGAAGGTGCGGCTGGAATATCTCTTTTTTTAGAGTTTTAAAAGAATTTTTTGAAATTATATTAGTCTAGGAGTTTTTCTTTTATTTAGGCAGAGATTGATTTCTCAATCAGTCTCGTAGCTCAGATGGTTAGAGCACTACACTGATAATGTAGAGGTCCGCGGTTCAATTCCGCGCGAGACTATTTGGGGGATTAGCTCAGCTGGTTAGAGCACCTGCTTTGCACGCAGGAGGTCATCGGTTCGACTCCGATATTCTCCATTTTTTAAGTAAAAGTTCTTTGAAATTTTAATATACGAAAGTGAGAAAAGGTAAAAAAACTAATCAAGGGCGTACGGTGGATGCCTTGGCTCTGAGAGGCGATGAAGGACGTGATAAGCTGCGATAAGCTGTGGGTATTGGCAAATACAAATTGATCCACAGATTTCCGAATAGGGTAACCTATCATATCAAAAAATATGATATTATATTAATTATAATGCATACCTAGAGAATTGAAACATCTAAGTATCTAGAGGAAATAAAAAACAATAGTGATTTCGTTAGTAGTGGCGAGCGAAAACGAAAAAGCCCAAACCATTATAGTTTAGGCTTTAGTGGGGTAGTAGGTCTACAATTTGTAACTATTTTTTATAATAGAATGATTTGGAAAAATCAATCATAGAAGGTGATAATCCTGTATGTGAAATAAAATATTTTTACATAGTAGTAACCTGATTAGGACGGGACACGTGAAATCTTGTCTGAAATTGCCGGGACCATCCGGTAAGGCTAAATACTACTCAGAGACCGATAGTGAACTAGTACCGTGAGGGAAAGGTGAAAAGTACTTCGAATAGAAGGGTGAAATAGATCCTGAAACCGTATGCTTACAATCTGTCGTAGCCTCGTAAATGAGGTGGCGGCGTGCCTTTTGCATAATGAACCTACGAGTTAATTTTTTTGGCAAGG